>CANRJU010000011.1 GCA_947631075.1 uncultured Lachnospiraceae bacterium | reverse complement strand
GTATATGACTCAGGATCCGTATTTTGAGCCGTCGGAGTACGGCGCAGTTTCGGGACAGCTTGCACCTGCCGCGCCGTCGGAGATGAAACCATACGGCGAATACAAAGCACAGCTTTTGCAATACGCGAAAGAGGACTGCCAGATATACGACAGTTCAAGGATGATTCTGGAGGAGATACTGGAGATCATGGAACGGGGCGAGGCGCAGGGAAGGACCACGGTGCGGCTCCACACCGGGGAGCCCAGTATTTACGGGGCGGTCAGGGAGCAGATGGATGAGCTGGATCGGCGGGGAATTGCCTACGAGAGCTGTCCGGGGGTTAGCGCGTGTTTTGGGGCGGCGGCCTCGCTGAATCTGGAGTATACGCTGCCGGACGTCTCCCAGTCCCTCATCATAACCCGGATGGAGGGGCGGACCGGGGTGCCGGAGAGGGAGAGCATTGAGAGCCTGGCCTCTCATCAGGCGTCCATGGCCATTTATCTGAGCGCCGGGATGCTGGGGGAGCTGAGCGAGCGTCTGATGGCGGGGGGATATGAGAGCAGCACGCCTGCGGCGCTTGTGTACAAGGCCACCTGGCCGGAGGAGAAAGCCTGCGCGTGCACGGTGGGGACACTGGCGGAGACCGGGGAAAAATATGGCATTACAAAGACAGCCGTTGTGCTGGTGGGCGAGGCGGTGGGCCGCCGGGAGGCCAAAAGGTCAAGGCTCTACGCGCCGGATTTTGAGACGGAATTCAGAAAGGCGTCCCACCGAAAAGGAGTGGATGGCGGGGCAGCAGATAAAAAGACAGCAGACAGAGAGACAGCAGATAGAAAGGCGACAGATGATGAAACTTAATGTGATCAGTTTTACAGAAAAGGGAATCCGCCTGGCGGAGAAGCTGGGGGAGCGGTGGCAGAGGGAGAACCGTCTGGCGGAGCCACCCGCGCTGTACGCAAAATGTTCGGCTTTTGAAAAAAAATCGCCCGTAATCCGCGTTTCCGGCAGTGTGACGGCGTGGGCGGGGGAGCGGATGGAGAGCGAGGGCGCGCTTGTCTTTATCGGGGCCTGCGGCATTGCGGTGCGGGCCATCGCGCCGTGGGTGAAGGACAAATGCCGGGACAATCCGGTGCTTGTGATGGACGAGAGGGGAGAATATGTGATTCCCATTTTGTCCGGCCATCTGGGCGGCGCCAACGAGCTGGCGGAGGAGATTGCCCGTGTGATGGGGGTCGTCCCCGTGATCACCACGGCCACGGATATCAACCGCGTATTTTCTGTAGATCTATTTGCGAAAAAAAATGGATTGGAAATCGTGAACCGGGAGGGAATTGCGAAGGTATCCGCACGGGCGCTGGCGGGGGAGATTCTCACAGCCTCCATACAGGAAAAATTTCTGCCGGACGCGGATTCTTTATTTTCATCCGAATTGGAAAATCAGACGGGAGGAGAAATCCGCGTTGTTAAATATCCGCCTGAACAGCCGGTGGATCTTGTGATTTCCGAGGGAAAAAAGGAATTTCCCTGTAAGATTTTGCTGAGGCCGAAATTGTATGTGGTCGGCATGGGGTGCAAAAGGGGAAAGGACGCGGAGGCAGTCGCGGATTTTATTGCGAGGAGTCTCCGGGAAGCGGGGATTTCCGAGGGAGAGGTTTTTGCTCTTGCCACAATCGATCAAAAAAAAGAGGAGCCGGGATTTCTTCAGTGGTGTCAGAAAAAACGGGTGTCTTTTTTTACTTATTCCGCCGAGGAACTGGCGGAGGTGCCCGGCGAATTTCACGGCTCGGAATTTGTAAAAGAGCAGGTGGGCGTCGATAATGTGTGCGAGCGGGCGGCGCTGAAGGCGTGCGGGCCGGGAGGCGTTCTCGTCTGTGAGAAGAAAAAGGCGGAGGGAATGACGCTGGCCATTGCCAGGCGGGAATGGAGTGTGACTTGGGATGCAGAGTAAGATTTATATCGTGGGCATGGGACCGGGGCGGGGAGAAATGATGACGGCGGAGGCGAGAAGAGCGCTCGACGACGCGGATGTAATTGTCGGCTATACCACATACATCCAGTTGATTGAGGATTTCTATCCGGAAAAAGAGCGGATCTCTACGCCCATGCGGCAGGAGATTTCGCGATGCCGTCTCTGCTTTGAACAGGCGGCGCTGGGAAAAAAGACGGCGCTGGTATGCAGCGGCGACGCAGGCGTTTACGGGCTGGCGTCTCTGATGTACGAGCTGGGGGCGGATTATCCGGACACAGAGCTTGTCGTCGTGCCGGGCGTCACGGCGGCGGTCAGCGGGGCGGCGCTCCTGGGAGCGCCATTAAATCATGATTTCTGCGCGATCAGCCTCAGCGATCTGCTGACGCCCTGGGAAGTGATTGAAAAGCGGCTCCGCGCGGCGGCGGCGGGGGATTTTGCCATTGCCCTGTACAATCCGGGAAGCCATAAGAGAGAGGATTATCTGCGGCGGGCCTGCGATATTCTTTTACAGTATATGGAGGCGGAAAGGCCCTGCGGCTGCGCGGAAAATATCGGCCGGGAACATACCCGGAGTTTTGTCTGCACGCTGAAGGAGTTGCGGGATGTGTCGGTGAATATGTTCACGACGGTATTTATCGGTAATTCCACATCGGAAATTCGAAATGGAAAGCTCATTACAAAACGGGGGTATCAACTTTGAAGAAAATTCTGATTTTTGCGGGGACGACCGAAGGGCGGAAGCTGTCTGAGCGCTTGTCGGAGGCGGAAATCGCCCATCATGTGTGCGTCGCCACGGAATATGGGGAGATTGTTATGGAGGAGTCCCCGTTTGTCGTTGTGCGCCGGGGGCGGATGGACCGGGACGAAATGTCCTGTTATATAAAAAATGAAAGTTTTGACGTTGTGGTGGACGCCACGCACCCCTATGCCGCGGAGGCCACGGAAAATATCCGCGGGGCGTCGGGGGAGGCCGGCGCGCTTTATCTGCGCCTGATGCGCGATTTGTCGGATGGGGACGGCGGGGATCCTCCTCGCATTATATTTGCGACAATGGAGGACTGCGCGGAGGCGTTAGAGCGCACCGAGGGAAATATACTGCTCACGACCGGCAGCCGGGAGCTGGCGGTGTTCTGTCAGCGGCCCGGACTGCGGGAGCGCTTGTATGTGCGGGTTCTTCCGGGAATCGAGAGCTTGAAGCTGTGCATGGAACAGGGCATATCCGGACGTCATATTTTGGCGATGCAGGGACCTTTTAGCGAGGAGATGAATGAGGCCACGATCCGCCAGTATCAGATCCGGCACATGGTGACCAAATTCAGCGGGCGCGTCGGCGGTTTTTGGGAAAAGCAGTCGGCGGCGGAGCGGGCCGGGATTCACCTATATGTCGTGGGAGACCACAGCGGGGATTCAGGATATTCGTTCGCGGAGGTGTGCGGGAAGCTGGAAGAACTCTGCGGGAAACGGATTTTACGGGAAAAGCCCTGGGAACTGGTTCTGGCCGGAGCGGGCATGGGCGGCAAGGCGGGAGTTACAGAGGAGGTGCGGCGCGCTCTGGAGGACGCGGATATTCTGCTGGGAGCGGAGCGTTTGATTGCGGAGCACCAGCCGAAAATAGAAAAAAGGCCCTATTACCGGGCGGATCAGATTCTTTCTTATCTGAAAAAAATGCAGCGGGATTTTGCGGGGGAGATTCTCCGGGTGGTGATTCTTTTTTCAGGAGATGTGGGATTTTACAGCGGGTGCGGAAAGCTGCGCCAGGTGATTTTGGAAGAAATTCACAAGGGAGAGTTGTGCGCCGTGCTTAGAGTGCTTCCGGGTATTTCCTCCGTGGCGGCTCTGGCGGCCAGCATCGGCGAGGACTATCAAGATGCGGATATTTACAGTATTCACGGGAGAAAAGTTCCGAATTTAGCGAGGAAAATCGAGCGGTCGAAAAAGACATTTCTCTTGATGTCCGGACCGGAGGATGTGAGAGAACTGGGCAGGATTCTGACGGAGGCGGGACTGGAGGAGTGCAGGGTCGTCACGGGATGGCAGTTGTCCTACCCGGAGCAGGAAATCCGCAGTCTGACGCCGGGGCAGTGCTGTGAGGTGGAAAAGCAGGGCCTGTATGTCTGCTGCGTTAAAAATCCTCGGACTCAGGAATATGTCGTGACGCCGGGGCGGCCGGATTTGGATTTTATACGGGGGGATTCCCCCATGACTAAAGAGGAAATCCGGGAGGTCAGCATTTGCAAGCTGCGGCTTCACGGCCGCGCGGTGGCGTATGATGTGGGCAGCGGAACCGGCTCTGTGGCGGTGGAAATGGCGGAGCGCTCCGATGATATTCAGGTATTTGCCATGGAGCACAAAAGCGAGGTGGTCCGTTTGATAGAAGAAAATAAAAGAAAATTTCACCTGGATAATGTGGAAATCGTGGCGGGGGAGGCCCCGGAGTGTTTTGAGGGACTGCCTGCGCCCACCCATGTATTTATCGGGGGAAGCGGGGGAAGGCTGGCGGATATTTTCCAGGCTCTCTGTGAGAAAAAAAGAAATGTGCGGGTTGTGATCAACGCCGTCACTCTGGAGACGGTCAGCGAGATCCGGGAGCTTCTGTCCCTGTATCCGGTGGAGGAAGAAGAAATCGTGCAGATACAGGCGTCGCAGGCGGAAAAGAGAGGGCCGTATCATCTGATGCGGGCGGAAAATCCCGTCTGGATCTGCTCTTTTAATTTGCGGGGAGGAAAAGAAGCATGAAAGCGAGAAGGCTGATGATTGCCGCTCCCGGAAGCGGCTGCGGAAAGACGTTAGTCACATGCGCGCTTTTGCAGGCGTTAAAGGAGATGGGAAAAAACGCGGCGGCCTACAAGTGCGGACCGGATTATATCGACCCGCTGTTTCATCAAAAAGTCCTGGGAGTTCCATCCAAAAATCTGGACACATTTTTTACCGGAGAAAAACAGACAAAGGCTCTCTTTGCGGCCACGGAAGCCGCCAGAGGGGGAGATACGGTTGTCGTGATGGAGGGCGTCATGGGTCTCTACGACGGTCTGGGGGGCGTCCGGGAGGAGGGCTCGTCTTATCATCTGGCCAAAGTGACCGGGACGCCGGTCGTTCTCGTGATAAATGCCAGAGGAATGGGAAAGTCGCTGTTGGCGCTGATTGCGGGATTTCTTGCCTACGATACAGAACATCTCATAAAAGGCGTGATTTTGAACCGGATTTCCAAGTCCTATTACGGGATCATAAAGCCTCTCATTGAAAAAGAATGTAACATCCGCGTCCTGGGATATCTGCCAGAGGATGGCCGGTTCCGGTGGGAGAGCCGCCATTTGGGGCTGGTGCTGCCGGACGAGCTGCCCGGCCTCCGGGAACAACTGTCCGCTCTGTCCCGGAAATTTCAGGAGACGGTGTCTGTCCCGGAGCTCATGAAAATAGCAGATGAGGCAGAAAATTGGAATTTGTCCAGTGAATCCGAAAACATTACCAAGGAAAAAATGCAGCCCGGTTATGAGGGCGCTGATGGTATTGGCGCCAGTGTTGAATGTATGAATGGCGCTGTTAAAAAAAGGGGGAAAAATGCTCCTGTAATCGGGGTTGCGATGGATGAGGCTTTTTGCTTTTATTATGAGGATAATCTCCGCCTGCTGGAAAAATGGGGGGCAAAACTGGTTCCCTTTTCGCCGCTACGCGATAAGAAGCTGCCGGAGGACTGCCAGGGGCTTTTGCTGGGAGGCGGCTATCCGGAGGTCTACGCGGAGCAGCTCTCTGCCAACCGGGAAATGCGGGAGGCGGTAAGGAGGGCGTGGGAGAGCCGGATGCCGATGGTGGCGGAGTGCGGGGGATTTATGTACTTGCATAGCGCTCTGGAGCTGGATGAAGGACGGCGTCAGGAGATGGCGGGAGCTCTTCCGGGAGAGTGCCGATATACCGGGAAGCTGGTGCGATTCGGATATGTGGAAATTGAGGATAAAAAAGGATATTTTTTACCTGCGGGGAAAAAAATCCGCGGTCATGAATTTCACTATTTTGACAGCACGGATAATGGCGGGGACTGCGTGGCCGTCAAGCCTTTTTCTGGCAGGAAATATGACTGCATTATGACGGGAGAGACGTATTGGCTGGGATTTCCCCATCTGTATTATCCGTCTAATCCGGCTTTCGCGGAGAATTTTGTGAAAAAGGTGGTGCATAGGAGTGAAGTTAACAGATAATTTGGCGTGGTATAAAGATATTGTAAAACGCTACATGCTGTTTCTGCTGGGGCTTTTTATAGCCTCAATGGGCGTGGCGTTCTCGACAAAGGCGGGACTCGGCACATCGCCGGTCGCGTCCGTGCCTTATTCAATATCGCTCGTGAGCAGTCTGCTGACCTTCGGAGGCTGGCTGAATTTGCTTAGCGTAATTCAGATTATCACGCAGGTTGCCGTGCTGAAGGGCAAGTGCAATTACGCGGAAATTGCGATTCAGACGGTGCTTGCCTTTGTCTACGGCTATCTGACCAACCTGTCGGTCTGGCTGATTCGGGGGATAGCTGTTACGGGCTATCTGATGCAGTTTTTGTTTATGCTGCTCGGCTGCGTGATACTGGCTCTGGGAATATGGATTCAGCTCAAGGGCGGAGTGGCTATGCTGCCCGGCGAGGCCATGAACCGCGCGATAAGCAAGGTCACGGGCAGGCGTTATGAGAACATTAAAATATTTTTTGACATTCTGTATATAGTCGTTTCTGCGGTAATCAGCTTTGCTTTTTTGGGCAAGCTGCAGGGAGTACGCGAGGGCAGCATTATTGCAGCTTTTGCTGTGGGGAGTATTATAAAAATGTATAATAGGATTTTTGAATGTGTAAAAAATGGACGGAATAGATGAAGTGCTTTTTAAAAAAACACATCGGAAGTTTCCTCTGCGCTAAAGAACATCACATCATAAATCGGCAAATATGTGATCTTTCCATTTGTTGTGATTTCGCGCGCGTTGGACAGGACAAAGGTTTCTCAATTATCTTCAAAAATTTATTGAAATATGGGGACAAATTGATATACTTAAAAGTGGGAATACTTTTGTAGTAGAAAATAAAAAGGAAGTGACTGTTATGGCGATTCCAACAAGCATAAAGACATTATTATCTGGAGATGTAGTAGAGTGGGCAAGAATTGAATTGAAAGAAAGCTGGGATCCCGCAGCTTCCTTGAAAACAGTCTGTGCATTTGCAAATGATCTTGACAACTGGGGCGGCGGATATATTATCATTGGCGTAAATGAAGAAAATGGTCGCCCGGCGTATCCGCTGAAGGGCGTTCCGACAGATAAACTGGATGCGTATCAAAAAGATATTTATGCGAAATGCAAGTTAATCAGGCCTGCATATATGCCGGTTATTAGTGTAGAAAGTTATCAGAACAATCAGTTCCTTATTCTCTGGTGTCCAGGTGGCGATACTAGGCCCTATTCTTCTCCTAAAACTATGGCTAAGGATAATAAGGAGCGCATCCATTATATCCGCAAGGCATCCAATACAGTAGAACCCACAGACGATGAGGAGAAGGATTTGTTTAGTCTTGCAAACAGAGTTCCTTTTGACGACCGGGTAAATCATCAGGCGGATTTGTCGGATTTGAATATAACATTGATTCAGAGCTATTTAAAAGAGATTCAGAGTTCTCTATATGAAAAGGCAAAAACAGGAGATTTTGCAGAGTTATGCAGTGACATGAATATTATCAGCAATCTGCCAGAATATGTGAAGCCAAAGAATGTTGGTTTAATGTTTTTCAGCATGGAACCAGACAAGTTTTTTCCTTACACGCAAATAGATATTGTCCAGTTTCCGGAAGGACTGGGTGGAAATGATATTATTGAAAATACATTTAAAGGACCGATTCATCAGCAGCTTAGAGATGCGCTTCGATTTATCAAAAATACAATTATTACAGAGAGAGTAGTAAAACATCCTGACAGAGCAGAGGCGGATCGTTTTTTTAACTACCCATATGCAGCGATAGAGGAAGCTCTGTCAAATGCGGTGTATCATCGCGCGTATGATGTCAGGGAGCCGATTGAGGTACGGGTGGAGATGGACAGGATAGAGATTGTAAGCTATCCAGGCCCCGATCGTTCTGTAACACAAGAGGGGTTAAAAAATTATCGTGTTTCCAATCGCAGATATCGGAATCGCCGTATTGGGGATTTCTTGAAAGAGCTGCACCTGACAGAAGGAAGAAATACGGGATTTAAGAAGATTCTGGATGCGTTGGAGGAAAATGGATCGCCAAAACCAGAATTTGAAACAGATGAAGATCATAGTTATTTTATCACCAGATTGTATGTTCATGAGAATTTTTTAACAGAAAACAATCAGAGGGAAAGTCAGAGAGGAATGGAAAATGTCATAGAAAATGTCATAGAAAATGTCATAGAAAATGTCATAGAAATTTCTGAGGCGCAGATTAGGGAACGAATACCCGAATATTCAAAGAAAAAGGCTGCGAAGGCGTGCGAAATTATAAAAATGATATTGGATAATCCGCAGGTTTCCATAGATGAAATGAGGACGGGGCTGGGAGTTACGGATAGAACTATTGCAAGATATATATCGGATTTAAAGAAAAATGGAATTATAGATCGTATTGGACCGGATAACGGAGGACGATGGAAAATATCAATATGATTTTTGTAATTAAAAACCATTGATAATAGTTCGTTTAAAAGGAGCCGCCTTTATGAAAATAAACCTATCTAATTTTGAAACCTCCGACACCTCGCTATTTGATTTCTCGATTGTGCAGCGAGATGTGGGAGGAGGGAAAACTGAGAAAGAGGAGATTGACCGCCTGGCGGAACACCCGGCGGCAAAATCACTGATCGTATCGGGGCTGAATCAGGAGTGTTTTGAATACCTGATTCAAAATTATGGAGGACAATTTGAAGCTATTTCTTTTTGGAAAAATAAATTGATAAGCGATTTATCGCCGCTAGAGGATTTGGCAAATATAAAATATATTCATTTTTTCTTTAATCAAAGAGCCGAAAATTTGTGGAATATGAAAAATAATAAAGAGTTAAAGGGGCTGGCAATTTATGATTTTACCCGATTGCACTCGATTGAGGAGGTTGCGACCGCGCCGCGCCTGGATTATTTTTCCATAGGAAATAATGTCTGGTCCAATATGGAAATAGAAAGCTTAGAACCCCTGACGCGCAGCTCGGTTACGCACTTCGGGTGGTGGGGAGAAAAAATCAGGGATCATGATTATCTGTGTCTGGCCGACAGCCAAATCAGGGAGCTGGATATGTCCATTGAGCGTTTTAGGCTGGACGAGCTCGCCAGACTGGTTGCGAGTATTCCGGATTTAACCGGGAAAATAACGCAGCCTTACAGGGAATTTACAATCAAGGAGGAGGGAGAAAAAACGACATATTATCTTCTCTGCAAAGGAAAGCGGAGATTGGTCAAGGGAAAAGATGATGATAAATTAAAAAAATATCTGGAGGATTATGACCGTCTGGTTGAGGGATATAAAAAGAAAGATTGATATCTTTAAAGAAAGATTGATATATTTCGAGAAAGATTGATATCTTTCTTTTTATGCGTTATACTATAAGTAAAAGAAGCGTCTGTTACGACGCAAGTTCGAGGTGAGCCGTATGATAAGCAGAGATTTTTATTTGAAAAACATAATCCGCAAAATGTGGAACGGAGAAATCAAAGTTATCACTGGTATTCGTCGGTGCGGCAAATCGGTGTTGCTTTTCGAATTATTTTATCAGTATCTTCTTGAAAAGGGAGTAAAAGAAGAACAGATAATTCGGATTGAACTAGACCAGCGCCGATATTATAAGTATAGAAATCCGATTATGCTGTGTGAATATGTGGAGTCCGTAGTCACGGCGAATAAGGAAAAGAAATTTTATCTTTTTATTGATGAGGTGCAGCTGACAGGCAAAGTAGTCGATCAGGACAACGGCGGTATAGAGGTCACAATTTATGATATGCTGAATGAATTGAAAGCATATAAAAATTTAGATGTTTATGTTACTGGAAGCAATTCTAAGGGGCTGTCAAGTGACATTGCAACGGAGTTTCGCGGGAGAGCGTCACAGATTCATGTATTTCCGCTTTCCTTTAAGGAATTTTATTCAGCAGCCAGTGATGATGAGCAGAAGGCGCTGGATCTGTATATGCTCTATGGAGGGCTGCCGAGGATTACTGCGCTGGAGGATGTTAAGGATAAAAAAGAATATCTTGTAAATCTGTACCGCGAGCTGTATATTCGGGATATTGTAGAGCGTCATAATATTGAGCGTGAGGATTTGCTGAATGATATTCTTGATTTTCTGGCTTCCCAGATCAGCTCGCTGACGAATCCGGCTAATATTGCGGGTGCGCTTGCGGGCATGAAAAATGAAAAGGTCAATCCCGCGCTGGTTTCAAATTATGTGCAGTACATCATGGATTCGTTTCTGATTTCGCAGGCACGAAGATATGATGTGAAGGGGAAAAGTTATTTTAAGTTTCCCAATAAATATTATTACACAGATATGGGACTTAGAAATGCAAGACTGAATTACAGACAGTATGATCCGGGCCACCTGATGGAAAATATGATTTATAATGAGCTTATTCGGAGAGGGTATTCCGTTGATGTGGGTGTGGTCGTGGATCGCACTGATGGGCGCAATGTGCAAAAAGAGATTGATTTTGTGGTGAATGACGCGGACAGGAGGATTTATATTCAATCGGCTTTCCTTATGGATACGGAGCAAAAGTCCGATGCGGAGATTCGCTCGCTGCTTCTCACAAAGGATTTTTTTAAGAAAATTATCATACGGCATGATATTCCGCACAGTTATTATGATGATACAGGGATATTTCATTGTAGTCTGCTGGATTTTTTGCTGGAGAGAGTCGAATTATTTTAAAGCAGAATGATTCAAATAAAATAAAGGTACTTCCGAATGAGAGAGAAGAAGGGAAGGTATAGATTATGGGAAATATAATGAGAGAATATCCATTTAAAAGAAACTTTTATTATGAAACAGAAAAGGCGATTGAGAAAAGCGCCGTAAGTTTTGTTTTAGGGGCAAGAAAATGTGGGAAAAGCATATGTATGAAGCAGCTTGAAAGTTCTATAAAAGAGGCAGTATATATAGATGTTAAAAAGGATTTTGAAAGTGATATTGAAAAAATAAAATTCATGAAGCAAGTCAGAAACGATATAGAAAATAATAAAAAAATCGTGTACTTGATAGATGAAGCAACATATCTGCATTTCCCTGACAAGGAGATTGCGGAAACGGCAGGAGCGTTCTCGGATGTGAAAAATACAAATACAAAAATTGTGTTTGCGGGAAGCCAGTCCAAAGCGCTGGATTGCTGGGGGCACAGAGCCTTTGCGGGAAACGCGTCATTTATTACGGCTGATTTTCTAAGCTATCCGGAGTGGCTTGCTTACAAGGGAATAGCAGAAGTTTCTGCCCGGACATATCAGGATTTTATTACCGGCACAAGGGAATTTTATTCAGAATTTACCAGTACAAGGGATTATTTGCAGGGCTGTCTTGATGAAACGGTTCTTTCCAATCAGAAGGCCGTTGAAATAATTTTTGAAAATGATTGTTCGGACATAAGTGCGGAGATGCTGCTGGATGTTTTGTATGCTTCTTTGATTACACTGCATAATCATACAAATTATCAGTCCTTTGCAAGCTCACATGTTTTAAAGGATACAATTACGCATATTTTTTCGGATGAATATTTGCAGATTGGGGATGAAGAACTTAAAAAAAGAATTGACGGTATTATTGGAGAAAGATACAGAAATTTCAGAAATATGGACGCGCGTCAGATTAAACAATGCCTGCAGTTTCTCACAAACTGTGGACTTATTACAACAACCTATGTTACAGATGATTTTTCTGCAAATCCGTATGTCTGCCAAAGGCTGCTTTCCGACCACAATGATGACCTGACAAAACCGGATGTCATGCGAAAAATCAATATATGTATAAGCTATCCTATGTTTTATGCGGATATAGTGAAAGATTTGCTTGGAGATTATATGCCAGATCAATTTCCCGGCGCGCTGCTCGGAAGCATTGTAGAATGTCACACAAGAGGACTGCTCCCCCAAACGGGCTGTTTTGAATATCATGACTCGGAAGAAAGGGAGATTGATTATGTAAGCAATAGTCGTCTGACAGCTATTGAAATTTCAACGGCAAATAAAAAAATTGCAGATACGCATTTTGAGATTCTTCCCGAAGATTATAAAAAAATTCTTCTTACAAAAGATAAAACGGGGCGTCAGGATGATACGGAATTGGTTCCGTATTATCAATTTATTTATGACCTTTCTGTTGGAAAAAATCTATTTTAATAATTTAATAAATAGACGGTATGAGATGATGAAGGTTCGGATTGAAGAAATAAAACGGTACAGCAAAATAATTCTATTTACAGGGTTGACTTTTTATATTCGAGGATATAATATAAATGTGTAACAACTGTTACAAAAGTAAATGCGTCCCAGGTAGTAAGTCCCCATTATAAGGGAAAGGCTGAACCCTGGGATTTTATTTTTAGGAGGAACAATATGTAATTGATTTTTTGAAAAAAAGGTATATAATGGAATTAGCAAAACGGCAATAAATATAAAATATTGCCGAAATGCAGCGCATCCATGTTGGAAATCAGCTTTTCATATATGCCTTTTCCGCCTCCGCCCGGCGCCTTGACGCCTTTTTGCTGGCAGCCGCAAAGCGAACCATAAAAGCGCTCTCGCGGGGATTTTTCAGGGTGGCCTTCAGAGATTCGGCCACGATTGTTTCGACGCCATGCGTCATATATGCTTGAATGTCAAATTTTTCGTTCATAACAGGACCTCTCATGTATTTTTTAACCATTTGTGGACAGCGGATCCGGGATTTATTCTTTCAACCGTTTCATTTCGCATAAAAGAAGAATACTAAATAATATCTCAAAACCTATCATTACAATCGCGAGAATATATGGCTCAAAATTTAATCCAACGGCCAGGGCCGCAACCGGTATTATAATTGAGAGGGCAAAATAGCTTTTTGATTTATATAGCCAGCTATATGGCATGAGGTGCGCTCCGAAAATGATGGCAATTACCATCAGCATTTTTTCAGGCACGGTCGGATAAATCCACATCGCGATAAACAGGTATAAAATTTGATTAACGGAAAAAAGTACGCCCAAGGTCGTCAATGGATTTTCTTTATTTTGAAAATCGATTTTCAGGAGCCTTGAAATGAAAAAGGATATAGGAAGCAAGGGGGCGGTGCAGCAAAAAGTAATCAAATTTTTAGTCAGCATCGGCAGCGATGTGAGATGGACGCACAGGACCAAAATCCAGATAATCACGGATGCTAAAATTATGTGGAGCCCCTTTTTCTGCTTTCTGGCGCAGTCGTTTCGCAATTCCTCTAAGTTCATAAATGGTTCCTCCCATTTCCTAATTTCCGATTTTCTTCAAGTATAACATAGAATCATGCGTATTGAAAGAGCCATTTCGGTACAAAAAAGAAAAAGACACGCCGGTGTATTTTTTTGCGTTGTAATCATTGACATTACAGCTGAAACAATATATAATAACCCAAAGAGGGTGTTAAAAGATGAAAATCACGTCAAGATTTACTGTGGCAGTTCACGCGCTGCTCGCGATTTATGTTCTTGGAAAGGAATACAAAATGACATCGGATTTTATTGCGTCCAGTGTTAATGTAAATCCCGTTGTGATAAGGCGCACGCTTTCGAGTCTTAAAACGGCAGGACTGGTCGATGTAAAGGCAGGGAGCGGTGGCGCGCTGCCTGTAAAGGATGCGGAGGATATTACTCTGTATGACATTTATGCGGCAGTCGACAGCGTGGAAGGCGATCTGTTTAATTTTCACGAAAACCCAAATCCGAAATGCCCCGTGGGGAAAAATATTCATGCAGTGCTGGATTCCCATCTTTCGGATGCGCAAACAGCGTTGGAAAATGAGCTAAAGGGTGTAACTCTTGCTCATTTGATGGAACGGCTAAATTTATTGATTTAAAAGGTCTGTATTTTTCGCTGTAACTATTGACATTACAACGGAAACCTGTTAATATATAGTTGTAATCAAAACGATTACAACTATATTATTTAAGGAGGTCTTTTTTATGACAAACTATAACAAGGCAACTGTAAATGGAACAGATCGCGTGGAGCTGCATGACACGCTCGGACTTACCGGCGCTGAGATAAGCGTCAACTTCATACCTGCGGGCGCGGGCGTGCCGTTTGTTCACGCACATAAGCAGAATGAGGAAATTTATATAATTCTCGAAGGCAAGGGCTGCATGGAGCTTGATGGTGAAAAGGTCTCTCTTGAAGCAAATGACTTTCTTCGCGTATCGCCGGAAGCAAAAAGACAGCTTTTTGCGGCTGAGGATTCCTCAATCAAGTATTTGTGTGTTCAGGTAAAATCCAATTCGCTTGAAGAATATACGGCGAATGACGCAGTTATGCTGTAATAATTCTGCGGCTTGAAAGCAGCTATTCTGGCAGGGCAGCTAGAATAGCTGTTTTTTTTAATTGTCAAAATTTATAACCATCTAAAGAAAAAAGGACTGTACAAAATCTGTTTTTGGTGGTATAGTAGACAATGCATATTAAAATACTATAATGATAGGAATAATAGGAGAACAGAAAAATGGCACGAGGAATAGAGACAAAATGTCTGCATCTGGAAGAGGAGGAGGGATGCAGCAGCAATTACGGGGCGTTGAGCTATCCGATTTACCAAAACGGCATTACGGAGAGCACGCTCCGGCTCTCGGTAGGCATTGAGGATGTAAAGGATCTGCTCTGCGAGCTGGAAACCGTGTTCCGAGAGATAGAAGGTGAAGCTGCATGGCTGAAAGAAATCTTGATTTTGACAAAATAATAAACAGAAAGGGCACGAGATGCTTAAAATATGACTTCGCGGCCATGCGCTCCTATGTGACGGATAACATCGCGTTTGTCAAAGGGTATGTAGAAGAAAATATCCCCGGCGCTTGCATGACGGAGCATGAGGGGACCTACCTCGTGTGGATTGATTTCAGGGGAACCGGACTCTCCGCGGAGGAGTTAGATGAGCGGATTATTTACAAGGCGAAGCTGTGGCTGGACAGTGGAAAAATCTTTGGGGAGTGCGGCAGGGGATTCCAGAGAATCAACGTCGCCTGTCCCCGGAGCGTGCTGGCAGAGGCGCTGGAGAGAATCCGAGAGGCAATACAGGAATAGAGAGGCAGTGCTGCAATGTTAAATATTATCCAAATATTACCCGGATAAAAATTTTTGTTGACAAAATAAAAATGGCGACGTATAATGTGTAGCATAGAAAACCTATAATTCATATCAGGTAAATAGGAAATGGAGGGAATCACTATGAGTGAGATCAAAGAAAGCGCACTGGAGTTAATCGGGAAAACCCCGATACTGAAACTGAATCGATACGCAAAGGAGGCAGGCGTGACAGACGCCACGATTCTTGCAAAGCTGGAGTATTTCAATCCGGCGGGCTCCGTGAAGGACCGTATTGCACTGGCAATGATTGAGGACGCGGAAAAGAAGGGCCTTTTGAAAGAGGGCGCGACCATCATTGAGCCCACGAGCGGCAACACCGGAATCGGCCTTGCTGCGGTTGCGGCGGCAAAGGGATACCGGGCCATCCTCACGCTGCCGGATACCATGAGCATTGAGCGGAGAAATCTTTTGAGGGCATACGGCGCGGAGCTGGTGCTCACAGAGGGAGCCCAGGGAATGAAGGGCGCTATCGCAAAAGCGGAAGAGCTCTCTAAAGAAATCGACGGCGCCATTATTCTGGGACAGTTTGTGAATCCTGCCAACCCGGCCGTGCACAAGGCGACAACAGGACCGGAGATCTGGGAGCAGACCGAGGGAAAGGTCGACATTTTTGTTGCAGGTGTCGGAACGGGCGGAACGATTACAGGCGTTGGCGAATATTTAAAAGAAAAGAATCCGGATGTGAAAATTGTAGCAGTTGAGCCTGCGGGAAGCCCTGTTTTGTCAAAGGGAACGCCGGGCGCGCACAAGATTCAGGGAATTGGCGCGGGCTTTGTTCCGGAGGTCCTCAATACAAAAATATATGATGAAATACTCGCAATCGAAAATGAGGACGCCTTTGCGGAGGGCAAGGCGTTTGCCGTGAGCGAGGGAGTCCTCGTGGGCATATCCTCCGGCGCGGCGCTTAAAGCGGCTGTGATTCTGGCGAACAGACCGGAAAACAAGGGAAAGACAATCGTGGCATTGCTTCCTGACTCCGGCGACAGATATTTGTCTACCCCATTATTCAGCAATAATTAAGGGGGACTGGAGAGATGCTGTGGCCGTTGGAATGGCATAGGTTTGCAAAACTGAAGTTGGCGGTTCGAATCCGCCCAGCATCGTTTTTTTGAGGAGCTCATCGCTTCGGTGCGAAACGCTCCGGAATGGAGATTTTTATGAGGATATCAACAAGAGCCAGAAATGCAATCAAGCTGATGCTAGATCTGGCGACGTATTATCAGGGAGAGCCGATCAAGCTCAAGGATATAGCCAAAAGGCAGAATATATCTGAAAAGTATCTGGAACAGATTATTGCGCCGTTGCACAAGAGCGGACTGGTAAAAAACGCGCACGGAGGCTATTCCCTGGCTTATCCGCCGGAAAAATTTACGGTAGGTCAGATATTAAAAGCGGTCGAGGGCGATCTGGCTCCGGTGGACTGCCTGGGCGAAAATGGTTCCCGATGCGAAAAAAAGGGGACATGCGTCAGCTATCGCCTGTGGGAAAAACTGGACGCGGCGGTCAACGGTGTTCTGGAGGGGATTACGTTAGCGGATCTGCTGGAATGGCAGAATGAGCTCCTGATCGATCAATATGTAATATAAGCGCGAAGCTATAAAAAGTAAAAAACCTGTGCAGGACAGAAAAGGAGAGAAAATAGGAAATGAACAGAGAAGAAGCATGGAATTTATTGACCGAATATAATCAGGAGGAGTTTCATTTGAGACATGCGCAGACGGTTGAACAGACGATGCGATTTTTTGCCGAAAAGCTTGGGTATGGAGATGGAGAAGGTATTGTATGCGGTAGATGAACTGACGGGGTTGATCGGGGCCGTTGTTCTTATGAGGCCGTCTAAGAGCGTGCAGGATTTGGAAGTGAAGTCCGTGAAAAAGAAATTCAAGTCAAAGGGGTTTGCCGCGGGCTGTGACCGGGAAGTGATAAAGCGCGGCGCGGATATGCTTGGCTGGACCTTAGACGATTTGATTCTGCAGACAATCGAAGCTCTTAAAACATTCACGCCATGAGGCTTGCCGTGGTGGTCGGAACCCTGACTGCGGAGGAATTGGGAAAGTTTGCCGAGGTTTCAGAAAAATATGGGGGAGTGTGTAATATAAGCGCACTCCCGCTTATCAGTCAATGGCATACCCTCCCTGATTATCTTCATCTAAGCCGAACGCAATATCGTCGCGAAAAGCATCAAGTAACAGCTCATCAATCTTTCCCGAAGAGACCAGGTCTTTTTGCCGTAACTCTTCTACCTGCTTCAGATAGTGTCCATACGTTCTTTTCTGCAATTCAATAGGCGTCGGTTTGTACAGCTTATCATCAAATCCGAGGCATCTTGCTTCATACATGACTCCGGAACTGTAATCGTTAAGTTTGTCAGAAGAAAGATATCCTTCCGATACCAGTCGCCAGAACATTGCCAGATGACTCATGCCAAAATACTGCTCAAGTGCAATAACATGCCGTATAGATAGCTGACTGTCGCCGACTGCCTTCTTTATTGCTGCCCTCAAAGACTTGTATGGTGCAAGAAAGTAGGAGGCAAATTGATCTGCACACTTCTCATTTTCGCTTTTGGGATTCAGCCTTTTAGAGCAAACATTAAAGCCCGATTCATCATCGAAATACAGATGGTACAGCTCATGGGCAAGTGAAAACCGCTGACGACCATATGACATAGTCGAGTTAATCGCTATCAGCTTTATTGTATTATCCCGGACGCACATTCCACTGATATTTTCTCCGAGAGGATAAAACACGAGTGTAAGTCCATCAATTTGATTCGCAAGAGAAAAAATATCAACTGGCGAATTGGCATCTTCCCCTAATAATTCCCTTAGTTCCTGTGCTTTTGTGTTAAGATCCAGCTTATCCAACATTTGATTCCTCCAGTATTTTTGTCATGAATCTGCTGTTGATTGCAATTTTCCCTATATCGGCAATGATACGCAGATCTTCCTGGCTGACATCCTGTGCTCTAAAAGCAAATTGAATCGGATGGATATCTTCCTCCGTATCCGCAAAGGCAGCGAGACTATATCCGTAAAGATTCACAACGCTTTCCAACTGGTCAACAGTGAGGTTTCTCTCTCCGGTTTCAACCTTTGATATGAAAGTTTGAGTCACTCCCAGATAGTCCGCAATCTGTCCCTGCCGCAGACCTGCTTTTTCCCTCATCATTTTAAGTTTTTCATAAATTGTGGTCATGGCAAAGCCTCCTTTCGCCCCTTGCGTGTATTATACACCCTTCAAGTCATATTTTCAAGTATCTTTTTTGCGAAAATATGACTATGTACAGTATAACCTAAAACAATATGGCAAATGATATTCATCTTGAAAAACATAATAATCCTGTGGTAAACTTGCAGGTAAAGCAGTAAAAGACCTGTGCAGGGCTAAAAAAGGAGGGAATCTGAAATGGAACAGATCACAAGGGAACAGACAGAGAAATTGGAACATTTAAGAAATTATATCAGGGAGCTGCACTCTGTGGCAGTGGCCTTTTCGAGCGGCGTGGATTCTACGTTTCTATTGAAGGTGGCGGCAGATGTGCTGGGCGATAAAGCAATTGCCGTGACCGCGAAGTCCTGTTCTTTTCCCAAAAGGGAATTAGATGAGGCGGCGGACTTTTGTGAAAAGGAAGGAATCCGGCATTTTGTGTGCGAGTCGGAAGAATTAAATATTGAAGGGTTTGCCCAGAATCCAAAGAATCGATGCTATCTTTGCAAAAAAGAGCTGTTTGAAAAAATTCAGCGGATTGCCGATGAAAACCAGATAGAAAATATAGCAGAAGGCTCGAATCTGGATGATAATGGTGACTACCGGCCGGGACTTTTGGCGGTCAAAGAGCTGGGAATTAAGAGTCCTTTAAGGGAATGTGGCTTTACAAAGGCGGATATCCGTGCGCTGTCCAAATATCTGGAACTGCCGACATGGGAGAAACAATCGTTCGCCTGTCTTTCCTCCCGTTTTGTGTACGGAGAAACCATTACAGAGGAAAAGCTGGGCATGGTGGATCGAGCGGAGCAGCTTCTTTTAGATATGGGATTTCATCAGGTTCGGGTGCGTATTCACGGCAGGATGGCAAGGATTGAGATAGAACCGGAAGAATTTGAAAAGCTGATGAAAGAGGAAAACAGAAATAGAATTGTGGAGGAGTTCAAAAATTATGGATTCTCCTATATCACGATGGATCTGATGGGCTACCGGACAGGGAGCATGAATGAAGTGCTTGAAAATATCCCAAAGCAATAAATAAAAATAGGAATGACACGAGAAGAAAAAAATACCCTATAAACCTATTGACAAAGTATGCAAATGGGTTTATCATAGGTAGCAGTCACGGTAAAGGATGGGAAGGATATCAGGATACAGCAACGGGAATGGAGGATTTGTTATGGCAGAAGTGGATTATGGATTATTGAAAAAAGGCGGCTTTATGAAGCAGAAGCAGAAGGACAATTTTTCCCTGCGGCTTGCCGTGGTGGGCGGAACCCTGACCGCGGAGAATTTGAGAAAGATTGCCGAGGTTTCAGAAAAATATGGGGACGGGCACGTGCATCTGACGTCCCGCCAGGGGGTGGAAATTCCCTTTATCAAGCTGGCGGACATTGACGAGGTCAAGGATTCCCTCGCGGAAGGCGGATGCAGGCCGGGCGTATGCGGACCGAGAGTGCGCACGGTGACGGCCTGTCAGGGCAGCGAGATCTGTCCGAGCGGCAATATTGACACCTATGATATTGCAAAGAAATTAAACGACCGCTATTTTGGAACGGAGCTTCCCCACAAGTTCAAATTTGGCGTGACCGGATGCCAGAATAACTGCTTAAAGGCGGAGGAAAATGATGTGGGCATCAAAGGCGGTTCCGATGTGAAGTGGAAGCAGGAGGCATGTATTAGCTGCGGCCTGTGCGAGAAGGTCTGCAGGGAGGGCGCCATTGCGATTAATGACGAGTTTGTGAAAAGAGAGGATTTTACAACCACGGTCATTCAGGAAAATGACGCGATAGAATTTTTGTATTTCATGGGAGGGGGAAGAGAATAATGGCTTTTACAAACGAGCAGTTAGAGCGCTATTCCCGCCATATCATTTTGAAGGAAGTGGGCGTGGAGGGCCAGAAGAAGCTGATGAACGCGAAGGTTCTGATTATCGCCGCCGAGGGACGCGGTTCCGACGTGCAGGCAGGCGGGCGTCATCGGCGCGATGGGCGGCGTTATCGGAAGCCTGCAGGCGATGGAGGCGGTAAAATACATTATCGGCCAGGGACAGCTTTTGACGGGAAGACTGCTGACCTATGACGCGTTAAAAATGAATTTTCGCACTGTAAAGCTTCCGATGGACAAGGACTGCGCGATCTGCAGCGACCACCCGACGATTACAGAGCTGATTGATTACGAGCAGCCGGGATGCGATTTTAAATAATATTTTTATGGGAGGACACTTCATCTTGCTCAAGGAAAGTAATTGACATTTTGAATTTATCGGTTATAATATACTTAATAAGAGAGCCGATGACTAGATTATTCTAGCCGCTGGCGAATAGTTTAGCTAAAAAGTAGCGCCTATCCTGCCAAAGATAGGGACGCTACTTTTTGCGTTTAATTATTTTCTATAAAAGTATAACTGCCGTCGTCCTTAAAATAATTCAGCACGTCGTTCCACTCCTCGGAGGTTAAATTCTGACTGCTGATAAAACCGATTCTGTCGTTGGATAAAAATATATTGATGTATTTTTCATATCCGTATTCCCGGTCGCCCTTGTATTCAAAATGAAAACTCGTTTTTCCGTAATCGCAACTGTATTTGTCAATTTTATCTTCTTTTATCCTGGCATCTTTTTCCCAGTCCGCAAAACGCTTTGTAAACCATTTTTCCGCTTCGTCAACAGGAAACGGATCGAACTGCCCGCGATAGCTGTCGTCGGGTTTTGCGGTACATAAATCATGGCGGACTTTACGCGTCGGTAAACCGATTTGTCGTGAGGCCTTATAAAGTTCAATTTATTTTCGACAATATGCGGGTATTCTCCGTCGTGAAACAGCGCATAGACGACAGCCTCCAAGCTGTATAATGATTCCCAGTATTCCGAGCAGTAATTGATATAGTCATCTCCGCTCCATTCATTCCCCGTAAGATGATTAAGCTCGTCACGAATATCATCGGGAAAATCATAATGAATCAACGAAGCATCATCGACCATTTTTTCTACCTTTTTAAGCAGAGTCTTGTCATTTTTTACTTTGTTCCAATCAAGCATAATAACCTCCATTCCGGAGCATTTACACTAAGCACCTTTTATTTTTCCTTTTTCTTCTTCGTACATCTCCAGAAAGAGATCACGGTTTTTCTGATACAGATTTTCGAGCATATGCGGGAAGGTAACATCCTGCCAGTCGAGATTGCGGAACACATTTGGAATGTATTGATACAGTCCCTCGGCAATCCGCTTTGCCTGCTCAAAATCGTTTACGCCATAATCCAGCATTTTTTCCCGTGTGAAGATAATCAGACGGACACTATATGGCCCTCCCTTATAGCCCAGCTGGGCGCCGATCCACAGAATCCGGTCGCAGGGAATCGCACTTATTTTTTCCATGCTGTATCCGATCAGCAGCAGATAGGAGGGAGTCAGCAAAACCCGCGTGTCATGCTTTATGGGGGTATTATAATCCCGTGTTCCCTCATACAGAATCTTTCCCTCTGCCACTTCCCGGTTGATGATTTTCGCCGCTTTCTCCGGCGTCGTTTCCTCTAAAGGCAGCAGCAGATTTTTCCCGTTTTTTGCCGGCCGCATGGTAAAGATCAGGGTTATGATGGTAGAAATCAGTATAATTCCCGCTCCGCCAAGTAATACGGCGGCGATCAGTTTCGTTCTCCTGTCACTAAAATCAAAAAGCTCGTCGCCTACCCCAAAATAAATGATTGCGAGGGTTGCGACAAAAACAGCAATAAGAATCAGCTGCAGTCGGCGAAGTTTCTTATTTGCTGATATCGATTCTTCCTCTAAAAAATTTGTGACCATCTATCTGCACCTTCTTTCATTTATAATATCTGACTGCCTGTCTTTTTCTTATAAGCGCTTTCTCGCTATTGACTATAAAAATATATTTTCAACAAAGCAGTCGTTTCCTTATCATATATGGCAGCTTGTCCTATTGTTATGTTATTGCTAATAATAAAAAATTCTCCATTTTCATATCTGGCATATGCTGTGCCATTTCCTTTTTTTAAATCTCTACATATATTTGATATAATTTTACAAATATCCTCTTGTGACCTTCCCCTTTTTATCTCGTAGGCAAAGTCCGCATCTTTTATCCCGTTCGGATCAGTTACCAGACAATACTCTGTTCCATTCATCAGCATTTTTTCATTCATAGTAGGCATTTGAGCGGTCCTGTACTCATTAAGCAAAAAAAGAATAACGAGTGCAAAAAATATCGGGAAAAAAGTGGTGCAAAACCGTTGTATATAATTTTGGTTTTCCCATCGCTTGCTATTGCGACCAAACAGGGGAATTTTCACCTGTATTAAAGATACACTTATACTTATAAATAAAAACCATAGTATAGTATTTATCACGATTTTCTCCCCTTTTAATTTTTAATGAAAATAGGAAAGACTATAATATCACATCGCAAATTCCCGTTTGGCAGAGCAAATCCAAAACTTTTTCTCTAATCCTGTTATACACTACTTCCCTGAAAAAGTCAATTCCTGAATAGATGTGGGCTTTCCTATTTTTTTTGAAAGGCAGTTGTAATACAAAATATCTAAAATTTTCTGGAAGAAATAATTGACTTTTATTTGAGTTTCCCCATTTTTTATCACTGATTACCCGAAAGCTCCTATTTCAAAGTATTCCGCTAACGTCATCTGTTGT
>CANRJU010000010.1 GCA_947631075.1 uncultured Lachnospiraceae bacterium | reverse complement strand
TCTTTCTCCGGCGGCGCCGACTACGGCTCCGAAAATCGGGGAGAGCTTAAAAGATCCCATCAAGATGTACCTGGGGGATATCTACACGATTTCCGTCAATCTGGCGGGGCTGCCGGGCATGACGGTTCCCTGCGGGACGGACGATTCGGGCCTGCCGGTGGGTCTGCAGCTGATTGCGGACTGCTTTCAGGAGAAAAAAATGATTCAGGCGGCGTACACCTATGAGCAGAGGAGGGCGAGATAATTATGGCGAAACAGTATGAGACAGTAATCGGACTAGAAGTTCATGTGGAACTGGCGACAAAGACAAAGATTTTCTGCGGCTGCTCAACGGCCTTTGGCGGGGCGCCCAACACCCATACCTGTCCGGTGTGTACCGGTATGCCGGGCTCGCTCCCGGTTCTGAACCGTCAGGTCGTGGAGTACGCGATGGCGGTGGGACTCGCGCTGAACTGCGATATCAACCAGTACTGCAAATTTGACAGGAAAAATTATTTTTACCCGGATAACCCGCAGAATTACCAGATTTCCCAGCTCTATCTGCCCATTTGCATCAACGGCGGCGTGGAGATTGAGACGGCGGGCGGAAAAAAGACGGTGGGAATCCACGAGATTCACATGGAGGAGGACGCCGGCAAGCTGATTCACGACGACTGGGCGGATTGTTCTCTGGTGGATTACAACCGATCCGGCGTGCCGTTAATTGAGATTGTGTCGGAGCCGGATATGCGCAGCGCGGATGAGGTTATCGCCTATCTGGAAAAAATCCGCACGACGATTCAGTATCTGGGCGCGTCCGACTGCAAGCTGAATGAGGGCTCGATGCGTGCGGACGTAAACCTCTCCGTGCGCGAGGTGGGAGCCGCGGAGTACGGCACCCGTACCGAGATGAAGAACTTAAACTCCTTTAAAGCGATTGCCCGTGCCATCGAGGGGGAGAGGGCGCGCCAGATCGAGCTTTTGGAGGACGGCAAAGAGGTGATTCAGGAGACAAGACGCTGGGACGACAACAAGGAGTATTCCTACGCCATGCGCTCCAAGGAGGACGCGCAGGACTACCGCTATTTCCCGGACCCGGATCTGACGCCGGTGAGCATAAGCGACGAGTGGATTGAGCGGGTAAAGGCGGCGCAGCCGGAGTTTCAGGAGGCCAAGGCGCTGCGCTACAAGGAGGAATTTGGAATCCCGGATTATGATATTTCGATTATCACGGCCAGTAAGAAGATGGCGGACATTTTCGAGCAGACGACGGCGCTGTGCCACAATCCTAAAAAGGTCTCGAACTGGCTGATGGTAGAGACGATGCGCCTGTTAAAAGAGCGGGACATGGAGCCGGAGGACATTACTTTCACTCCGGAAAATCTTGCGAAGCTGATTGAGCTTGCGGACAAGGGAATCATCAATTCCACGGTGGCAAAAGAAGTTTTTGAAAAAATTTTTGAAGAAAATATTGACGTGGAGCGATTTGTAGAGGATAATGGACTTGGAACTGTCAACGATGAAGGCGCTCTGCGCGAAACGATAGAAAAAGTCGTGGCTGACAACCCGCAGTCCGTGGCCGATTACCGCTCAGGAAAGAAGAAGGCCATAGGATTTCTGGTGGGGCAGACCATGAAGGCGATGCAGGGAAAAGCCGATCCGGGAATGGTGAACAAAATTCTGCTGGAACTGCTGCAGTAGGGCGGTTCATGCGGTCTGACGCGGCTGCATGGGCAAGGTGCGCGGTCCGGTAAATGCGGAAAAGGAGAAGAGAAGTATGATTGAGATGAGAAGGGAGAAGCGGTGGCCGGCCAAGCTGAAGCTGGAGGTTTCCAGCCTGTTCAAGCAGGACAACGTGAAAGTGGAGAACATCAACGCGCCCATCGACGTGTCCAAGGCAGGCATCGGATTCAAGAGCGAGAGCGTGCTTCCGGTGGGATACTACTTTAACGCGAGGCTGGAGCTCAACGAGAAAGACGCGCTGAACTGCGTAGTACGCATTATCCGCCAGCAGCCCAAGGAAGGATATTATATGTACGGCTGCGAGATGGTAGGCGTTGCTTCCATTATGGATTATGTGATGAATGAGTATGCCGCGTCGCTGCAGAACGGTGAAAGCTGAGCGGGTACAGGTAAAGCAAATAAAGCAGATGCAGGAAAGCCCCCTTTGGTTCCATAGGTTCTAAGGGGGTTTTTTGACAGAGAGGAAATTCCGTATTTACTGAATGTTTGTGTTTATTTCTAATTTTTCTTAATTTCTGTTTATTTCGCATTGCGGAATAAATTTTCCTGTGCTATACTTTTGTTAATTTATAGGAAATGGTTCCTGCGTGAAGCAGGCAGCAGCCGCGGAGGCGGCAGAAGTGAGGAAAGTATGAAGCTATTAAAAGGAATCGGTATCGCTGTCGGCGTGTGCGTGGCAGCGGAGGCCGCCGTGACAGCTTATTTTTACAAGCGGACGATGCGGCGGAACAAGGGGACGGCCAACAATGAGCGGACGATCAAGATGGCCGGTACGGACTGGGACGTTTACATGCCCCTGATTCAGCAGAGAAAGGAGAGGATGTTGGCGGAGCCCCACGAGGATGTCTACGAGATGTCACATGACGGGCTAAAACTCCACGCCACCTGGTTCCCGCAGGGAGATCAGAAGAAGGTTGTCATCTGCTTTCACGGCTACACCAGCCAGGGCATGAGCGATTACATCGGGCTCTCGGATTATTATATGAAGCGGGGATTCAGTATGCTTCTGCCAGACGCTAGGGCCCACGGCGAGAGCGAGGGCAAGAAGATCGGATTCGGGTGCCTGGACCGGCACGACGCCATGATGTGGATCCGTTGGGTGATTGACCGGTGCGGGGAGGATGTGAAGATTATTCTCCACGGCACGTCGATGGGCGCGGCCACGGTACTCATGACGGCGGCTTTAGATCCGCCGGAGCAGGTGATGGGGCTTGTGTCCGACTGCGCGTTCACATCACCTAAGCATGTGTTTACCCATGTACTACACTCGATGTATCATATGCCGGCGTTTCCGATTATTCAGCTGTCGGATCTCTTGAACCGCCTTTTGTCGGGATACGGGCTGGATGAGTGCAACGCGGCGAGAGAGGTGCAAAAGACCTGTCTGCCGGGCCTGCTTATACACGGCTCTAAGGATAATTTTGTGCCGTGCAGCATGTGCGATGAGATCTACAAGAATTACGCGGGTCCCAAGAGGAAACTCATCGTGAAGGGCGCGGCCCACGCGGAGAGCTACTATAAAAATATGAGCCAGTACGAGGACGCGCTGGACGAGTGGATGGAGGATTTAGCGTGAAAATCACGCTGATCTGCTTTAAGAATGGAGGATTGTATGAGAAAAACACGAAAGGGATATAAGGTATATCCGCTGACAGTGGCGCAGAAGTTCCATTTTTACTACATGGATTTCTGCCCGAAAAAGGAAGTTCTGAACATAGGCACCAGTCTGACCATAGGGGTGGAGCTGGACATGGAGGTGCTCAGGCAGTCGATTATTGAGGCAAGCGAGCGCTGCGAGTGCCTGCGGATTCGCTTTTTTAAGGACAAGGACGGCACATGGTATCAGTATTTGACGGACGAGCCGGAGTGGAATGTGGAGTTTGAGGATTTCACCGACCGCTCGATGGAGGAGGCGGAGGCGGTCCTGCAGAGCTGGACGCAGGTTCCCTTCACCGGCGAGGAGGTTCCGATGAGCCGGATTGTCATGATTAAGATGCCGGACGGCTTCCAGGGCATATATTTCCTGGTGGACCACCGCGTTATGGACGCCCAGTCCATGATCTGTTTTGAGAAGGACATCATTGAAATCTATTGTAATAAGGTGTATGAGGACGTCCCGTATCCGAAGGAGATGTCTTCGTATATCGCGCAGCTGCAGAAGGACCTTGCCTATGAGGACGGCTCTAAGGCAAAGGCGCGGGACGAGGAATTTTTCCACAAGCTGATTGAGTCCTCGGAGCCGATTTACAACGGCCTGGAGGGACCGGACCGGCTGCTGGAGGAGCGAAAGACGTCCGGCAATCCAAACGCCAGGGCTGCCGTCAATGTGTCTGATTCGGTGGATTCCGCGCTGGATGTATTTCATCTGGAGGAGGAGCCCACAAAGCGCCTGATGGATTTCTGCGAGGAGTACCACGTTTCTCTCGTGTGCCTTCTGATGATGGGGCTCCGCACCTATTTCCAGAAGATGAACGGCAACGACGACGTGTCCATTACGACGACGATCGCGCGGCGCGGGACGCTGGCGGAGAAGAAGTGCGGCGGCACCAGAATCCACTCCTTCCCGTTCCGGACGATTATTTCCGAGGACAAGACATTTATAGAGGGAATCCATGAGATCCGCGATCGGCAGAACGAGTATTTTCGCCATGCCAATTACGATCCGGTGGCATTTTTCGCCTATCAGTCCCAGGTGTATAAAAAGGCTCCGGGACGGGTGTACGAGCCTATTTCCCTGACATACCAGCCGATGTCCATGCGGGACAAGGACCTGGAGAAGTTAGGCGATATCCAGTACAAGACGAAATGGTATCCCAACGGGGCGACTACGCAGGCGGTTTATCTGACGGTCATGCACAGACCGGATGATAACGGGCTGGATTTCAGCTTTGAGCACCAGATCAAGGCAGTAGATTTTAAGCAGTTGGAGTACCTGTATTATTATGTGTGTAAAATCATGTTCAAGGGCGTAGAGAACCCGGATCTGACAATCGGGGAAATTATTAAATTAGTGTAAAGGAGTTGAAGGGTATGTTTGAGCAGCTGAAAGAAATTATTGTCAATTATGTAGAGGTGGAGGCGGACAATATAACGCCGGATTCCCGCTTTATGGAGGACTTGGGATTTACCTCGTTTGATTTTATGAGTATGCTGGGCGAGCTGGAGGACGAGCTGGATGTGGAAATCGATCCCACGAAGGCGGCGGATATCCGCACCGTGCAGGAGGCGGCGGATTATCTGGAAGCGCTGAAGGATGAGTAAAAAAAGAGAAATGAGGTAGATTATGACGTATAGTACGATTCGAGATATCTTAGTGCAGTCAGAAAAAAAATTTGGCGGTGAGGACGCGATCCGTTACAAAATCAAAAAGAGCGAGATCGCCGCAAAATCCTACACGCAGCTTAAGGATGACAGCGAGCGCTTTTCCGCTGTTCTGAAAGGGCTGGGGGCGCTGGGCGCCCATGTGGTGGTCGTTGGAATGACGTCCTATGAGTGGATTGTGACTTTCCTCGGGACAGTGAACAGCGGCAGCGTGGCGGTTCCGTTAGATGTAGCGCTCCCCGCGGCGGAGTTGTGCGATCTGATTGACCGTGCCGACGCCGCGGTAGTTGTGTACGACGAGGTGAGAGCGGACCTGCCGGCGATGATTCGGGAGAAGTGCCCGAAGGTAAAGGCGCTGATTTCCATGCAGAAGCCGGAGAGCGAGGGAGATATTCAGTCCTACTGGCAGTTAATGGGCGCGCAGGAGGCGGGCTTTGATGTGGCGATTGATCCCGACAAGCTCTGCACGATTATGTTTACATCTGGTACGACCGGCAAGAGCAAGGGCGTTATGCTGACCAACCGCAATATCGCGGAAAACGCGACCTGTCTGGACATGAGGATTCCAGAGAGAACGGTCATTTTGTCGGTGCTGCCGATTCACCACGCGTATTGCCTGAGCATGGATATCATTAAGGCGCTCTCTCTGGGGAGCATTATCTGTATCAATGACACGCTGATGCGCATGGCAAAAAATATTAAATTATTCCAGCCGGATATGATTCTGATGGTGCCGCTCATGATTGAAACGCTGGCCAAGAGGCTGGAGGATGCGGGACCGGTTCCGCCGGAGATTATCAAAAAAGAGGTGTTCGGAGGAAACCTTCACACGATCTGCAGCGGCGGCGCATACCTCAACCCGGAGCGGATCGATCTGTTTGAAAAATTCGGAATCCTGATTCAGCAGGGGTACGGCATGACGGAGTGCTCGCCTGTAATCAGCACCAATTTGAGCTGGAATATCCACAAGGGCTCCGTGGGACAGCTGATGCCCAACTGCGAGGCGAAGGTGGTAGACGACGAGATCTGGGTCAGGGGCAGCAGCGTGATGATGGGCTATTACCAGATGCCGGAGGAGACGAAGGAGACGCTGGTGGATGGATGGCTGCGGACCGGCGACCTCGGCTATGTAGACGACGAGGGATTTGTCTATCTCACAGGCCGCAAGAAAAACCTGATTATTACGCCCAACGGTGAAAATGTGTCGCCGGAGGAGCTGGAAAACAAAATCGGCACGAACCGTCTGGTGGCGGAAATTCTCGTGCGCGACAGCGAGGGCGTGATTGAGGCGGAGATTTTCCCGGATATGGAATACGCCGCGCAAAAGGGAATCACGGATATACAGGCGGAGCTGCAGAAGCTGATTGACGAGTACAACAGCGACGCTCCCTCCTACAAGAAGGTGTACCGCCTGAAGGTGCGCGACACGGAATTTGAAAAGACTCCGTCGAAGAAAATCAAGCGCTATTGATATATGTTTTTGAATTTAACGGATAAAGGGCATTGACTTTCTCCCCTTTCTAACAGATAATGATGTTGGAGTGAAAAGGTATTTTAAACTCTATCACACATGGGATTTGTTAGAAAGGGGAGATTGTTTTATGCAGGCAGAGCTTTGCTGGCTGGACGATCCCCGGGTGTACCGGGTGAACCAGATGCCGGCCCACAGCGACCACCGCTATTTTGGCAGCGAGGAAGAATACCGGTCGGGGGAAACGGCATATAAAAAGCTGTTAAATGGGAAATGGAAATTCTGCTGGTCGAAAAATGCCATGACAAGGCCGGCGGATTTTTACAGAGAAGATTTTGACGACAGCGGCTGGGATGAGATAGCCGTGCCGGGGCATATAGAGATGGCGGGATACGACCGCATCAACTATGTAAATATTATGTATCCCTGGGAGGGACACGAGTACCGCAGGCCGCCCTTCGCGCCGTCCTCTGAGGGGCAGCGGGACGATCTGTTTAGCGGAGCGGAGTACAATCCGGTGGGGGCGTACAGGCGGCGGTTCGATTTGCCGGAAGAAATGAGGGGTAAGCGTGTATCGCTGTTTTTCGAGGGAGTGGAGCAGGCCATGTATGTCTGGCTCAACGGGAAATTTATCGGCTATGCCGAGGACAGCTTTACCCCGTCAGAATTTGATATTACGGACGCCGTGCGGGAAAAGGACAACCTGCTGGCGGTGGAGGTTCATAAGCGGAGCACGGCGGCCTATCTGGAGGATCAGGATTTTTTCCGGTTTTCCGGTATTTTTCGGGACGTGTCGCTGATGGCGAGGCCGGAGCTTCACATGGAAGATCTCTGGATTCGCCCCCAGTATGAGCCGGACGCCGGACGGGGCGAGGTGAATGTGCGGCTGCGTTTTTTCGCGAGGGAGAGGAAGGATATTTCTAAGAGTTGCTGCCGCGCGGTTGTGTACGACCGCGGCGGACAGGCCGTGGCGGAGGGCGAGATTTTTTTGACAGATGACAGTATCGCAGGGAGCGGTAATGCGGAGGGTGGCGTCTCAGGATGCAGTAGTACGGAGGGTGGCATTGTAGAGAATTGCATTGCGGAGTGTAATATCCAGATGGCCATGCCGGGAAAAGTGACGCCGTGGGAGAACGGGAACCCTTATCTGTACCGCCTGGAGCTGCGGCTGTATGGCGGGGACGGCTCCCTTTTGGAAATCGTCCCTTATGAGTTCGGATTCCGTCGGATTGAGATTGAGAATAAGGTCATAAAGCTTAACGGAAAGAGGTTAGTATTCTGCGGCGTGAACCGCCATGAGTGGAGCGCCGAGAGCGGCCGGTGCATCGGTGAAAAGGAGCGCCAGTGGGATATGGACTGCATGAAAAAAAACCATATTAACGCGGTGCGCACCTGCCATTATCCGGATCAGATTCCCTGGTATTATCTCTGCGACAGGGAGGGAATTTATATGATTGCGGAGAACAATCTGGAAACGCATGGTTCCTGGGGGAAGGCGGACTGTCTGGACGCCACATGGAACGTGCCGGGCAGCGTGCCGGAGTGGGAGGACGCCACGATGGACCGGGCGAGGACGAATTTTGAGGTGTTCAAGAATCACACGGCGATTCTGATCTGGTCTTTAGGAAATGAGTCCTACGCGGGAGAGACGCTGCGGAAAATGTACGAGTACATGAAGGAGGCCGATCCGGACCGGCTGGTGCACTACGAGGGCGTTTCCTTTTATCCGGAGTACAAGCCGTTTATTTCGGATATTGAGAGCCGGATGTACGCCTATCCGAAGGATATTCGGGAGTATCTGGAGAAGGAGGGGGACAAGCCCTTTATTCTCTGTGAGTACATGCACGACATGGGAAATTCTATGGGCGGAATGAAGTCCTATATGGATCTGATCGATCAGTACGAGATGTATCAGGGCGGGTTTATCTGGGATTTTATCGACCAGTCTTTGCTTGTGGAGGACGAGGTCGCCGGGAAAAGGGTGCTGCGTTACGGAGGCGATTTTGACGACCGTCCGGCGGATTATGAGTTTTCCGGCGACGGTATCGTATTTGGCGATAGAACAGAAAAACCGGCGATGCAGGAGGTGAGGTATTATTATGGAAAATATGGCAAATAATTTAAAAATAAATAATTTAAAATTAAATACGGAAAAATCCACGGGAAATGACTGCTTGCGGCTGGCCTTTGGCGATTGGTCCCTGGGAGTGGGGGGCGAAGATTTTCACTACATTTTTTCCTACACCACGGCGGGGCCGGACTCCCTTTATGTCCGTGGAAAGGAGTGGCTGTACCGCACGCCGAAGCCCACATTCTGGCGGGCGCTGACGGATAATGACCGGGGAAACCGCTTTCACCTGCGCTCCGGCATGTGGCTCTCCGCGGATATGTTCATAAAAAACGAGGGGTACAAGGTCTGCGTAGACGGCAAGGAAATTCCCTGTCCGGGGGCGCCGGGAAACAATGATTTTTCCCAGGAGGAATACGCGGAGAGGGTTTCCATTATATATACCTATGAGACGATTACTGTGCCGGCCGCGCGAGTAGAAGTGACCTACGAGGTGGCGACAGACGGCGGCATCACCGTGACAGCGCACTATATGGGAGAGAAGGGACTGCCGGAGCTGCCGGTGTTCGGCATGCGCTTTATCATGCCCACGGCAGCAGAAGGATACCGGTATGAGGGCCTGTCCGGCGAGACATATCCCGACCGGAAGGCGGGGGGCGAAAAGGGAGTCTACGAGGTAGAGGGACTGCCGGTAACGCCCTATATGGTGCCGCAGGAGTGCGGGATGCACGTGGACACAAAATGGCTGGAAATCGACCGGAAAAGCGAGCTGGATAACCGCAATAAGGAGTGGCGGACGACCGCGCTTAGATTTGAGCAGACGGACGCCCCTTTTGCCTTTTCCTGCCTGCCCTACACGGCGGAGGAACTGGAAAACGCCACCCATCACGAGGAACTGCCGCCTGTCCGGCGGACCGTGCTGTGCGTCTGCGGCGCCGTGCGGGGCGTAGGAGGCATCGATAGCTGGGGGGCAGATGTGGAGGAAGAATATAGGATCGACGGGGAGGGGGAGATTGAATTTTCCTTCCGAATTGTTCCGGTGTGAGGATGGCGGAGTTGTAAAAATATTGGAGGAGCAGATATGAAATATAATACCGCGGAGATTATGGAAAAAGGGATGACATGTCTGGTAGAGAGATTGGGCGTTGTAGATGCAGAGCATTTTATTTCTGTAGTATTGAGGGAAAGATTTGATTATACAAAGTGGCAGCGGGAGCATTTTGATTCTGTGAGACCGAAGGAATTTCTGGAGGCAGCATTTGCTTATGATGAGGAACATCCGATCAAGTAATTTCGAGGCCTTGTGAAATGTTCTTTTCAACAGGGTCTCATAAATTTTTTCCGTCTGAGTAATCAAGAATAAACTGGATTCCTTTTACTACATCCAGATAGCCCTCCAGAAGTTCGGACAGGTATTCCCGGCCGGTATCTTCCATATGGTAGTAGACGCGTGTCATACGTTTGCCGACCTGTTTCGTATAGTCAGAGATGTACCCCTGTTCTGTCAGGCGGTAAAGCGTGGGGTACATGGCTCCTTCTGTAATACTCATCAGACCTTGCGAGCGCTTTTTTATTTCCTGTGAAATTTGATAGCCATATAAATCTTCATCCCGAAGGAGATACAGAAGAAGCAATTCCAGCGTTCCTCTTCGGAAACTGTTCCGAGTTGCTATGATAAATCACCTCAATTTTCAAAATGCAATTCATTGTTTTTGTATGTATGCTGTTATGACAATACACCATTTGTATTACATGTGAGAGTGACGGTTTTTGTAATAGTTTCTACGGGAAGAAAAAGTACATAGTGCTTAGCTTCAGCAGTAGCGGTAGCTTTATTGCCACTTTTGCTAGAGGCTTTATCTGTTATTTTCCATGTTGAATTATATACAGCAGTAGAAACGGATGAAGCGGTACATTTCACACTAGAACCTTTTACATATGAAAATGTACCGGTAACGGTGACGGACCACAATTTTTCATCACTGCTGGATTTAAATGTTGTAGTTTTTTTGCCGGAACAGGTGGAAGCCATTGGATTCATTGTTCCAGAATAATTTAGTGTTTCAAGCGTAGTGACAAAATAACTCCCATCTTCTGTGTATTCGATTGTTTCATGTCGCTCGATAATAGGAACAATTGCCGCTTTAACGGTTGTTTTGTTGAATAATAACATAGAAAAAATTAGTGTGACATATAAAAATTGTTTCATAATTATCATATCTTTCTTATAAAGTTTAATTTTTCATTTTTCAATCGGCTCGATAGTTGTTTCTGTTGAGTTGATTTTGCTGTTTGTATAATTCATATAAGCAATACGCCAAGTGATAAGTCCTACGACAGCAAACACGCAAAAAGCGCTTACAATCGCAAAACAGGCTGTCCGAATATATCTTGATCGCTTTAGCTTCTTTAATAACTGGTCAGATTCAATATTCGAAAAATAATCGAAAACAATCTGTGATGGGACACCAAACTCCCGGATCAAGTCATCTCGGAGGGCTTGCGGATTACTTTCCAGGTAATCCGTGATACTGCCCTTGATATCTGTATAAAACCGTCTCTCGGCGGATCCATATACAGGAAAGAAATGTCGCAGTTCCTTTATATATTGTTTTTGCTCAGTAGTCATCCAATCCTCCTCTTCTTGGTTATTTTTATTTTCTTGATGGAATTTAGGAATGCTCATATTTATATAATAGACCATATTACATAATAAATCAATATCATAAATTAAAAATACATAATAAAGTTAAGTAATTGTTGACAAATACATATTTAAATGATATATTAAATTTAATTCTTGGGAAGAGGAAGTGATAAAATGTACCGTGCAAGAGAACCTTGCAACATTAATTAGGTGAAGCAAGATAAAAGAAATTACAGTAAGTCGTTGTGGTTATGTATTGCGGATTGAAGATGAAAAGTTGCTGTGAACTCTGGAACAGGGGGGTTAATGGAACGAGCGTTTCATTGATGGTTCGTAATGAAAAAGTATATTTTAATTATTAAATAAAAAGGAGATTTGAGCAAGAATGAAAATACTAAAAATGATATTGGTAGGGTGTGCGTGCATGTCGGTTATGGCATCTTCGGCTACTATAATTAGGGCAAATAATAGTGATGACAAAGAATATGATATAAATATTGCTGGGGATGGGAGCGATATGTCTACTACTGCGCAACCAAAGGAGGATAATACATATACATATGTAAGACATGATAAAGGTAAAGCGTTCAAGTTTGCGGCTCAAGCCAAAAGAGGCATAAAAAGGGATGAATTTGGAGATCCTAACTGCCATGATTATTCAAGCGAATGGCATACTTTGGATGCTGGAAAGAGAATATACATAAAAAACGACACATATAAGAAGAAAATCGCAAATACATATTTGACATTGTGTTCAACAGATCATAAGGCGCACACTTACAAGGGTGTATGGAGTCCTGATAATATGAGTGGGTTTGGAGAGCCGTGATAAAATGAAAAAATTTATCAAGTCCGCCATTGTTTTTGTTGCTCTGGGAACGTGCCTGATATACATATACAGTTTTTTGACTGGAGATGTTTCAGACGAAAAACCAACGGCCGACGAAGCAGAGGAGTACATAGGTCCCGCTGACGGCGAGGAAATAGCTCATTACCAAACTCCTTCTCCGGATAGATTGAAAAGCATAGAAGATGGCTGGGAGCGCGTGAAATACGCGTTCCTGCCAGGTATGCCGGATCTCAGATGGATTGAGATGAATGAGGAATACCTTCTGGTCAGGAAAAATGTATCATACAAGGTGGTTGACACAGCGATTTCTAAGAAATGGAACAAGAAGTGGAATTATGCCATTTTAAAACATGGCTATTATTATGAAGATTACAAGCTGGACGAGAAGCATAATCTAAAGGACAAGAGATCTTATCTGTCGATATGCGTGGAGATGGAGAATAAAGGGAAAGATACCTGTTTGCTGTGCCTGTCGAATACCGCCGTATTTATTTATAATGATAAGGGAAAAGATTTGGCGAGCGGTATTCTTTCGACTATGTCCGTTAAAAAGCAGATTTCGCCAACGACCAAGACCACCTGGTTTGAAAAAATAAAGCCAGGAGAAAAAAGGCGCATTGAGCTTGTTTATGTTTTTAAGGATAAGTTTTTGCTGGATGACTACTATTATTTTTTTGAGGTGCTTCCGGGCGGCGGATTTCCCGGCAGCACAAACGATATAGGGGTTTTTAAGCTGCCCTATGGAGTAGAAAGAGAGAATCAGAATGATGAAGAATGAAATGAAAAGACTTTTTTTCTCAAAGGGGATGCTTGTGGCCATTCTTCTTGGAATGGGCGTGGTTCTGTGGCACCAGGTCATGTATGTGTGGAAGCCCGGCTTTGGGCAGGAGGGCGACTTATGTATGGAAACAGTTTATTATAACTGGATTGGAGGAGACTGCTCATGCCTTCAGACATTTCTGTTTTACTTTATGATACCGATTCTCGCGGTACTTCCTACAGGCTGTTCCTATTTTGATGACATTCAATCTGAATATGTGTATCAATATAAGTTTCGCGGCGCGCAGGATGAATATCTGAAAGGGAAAGTATGCGCTACATTTCTGACGGGGATGATTGTGACTGCGCTGCCATTGATTTCCAGTTTTCTGATGACAGCAATGAAGTTTCCGCTCTTATATCCGGAGCCCATAAAAGGACTGGGACCGGGGCTGTATAGCTTTGACAACGCCCTGTATTACGGACATCCTTTGGTTCATGTGATTTTATTTATATGTATTGCTGCCATTTTTTCGGGTGGGATGGCGGTGTTTGCTCTCACGGCTGCTTTTATATTTAATCATAAATTTTCGGTGATGATAACTCCTTTTGTGATTTTTTATTTTTTGTTTTCAATGGATCAGATTTTGGGAAATCATGATTATTCGCCGAATTATTTTCTCATTCCGGGCTTTGGTCCTCATTTGTGGTGGGAATTTGCAGTTGGCCTGGCTGTTTTTGCATTAAATATTATATTATTTTATCATATAGGTAAAAAAAGATGAAAAGAATAATGATTTCTTTTTTGATTTTGATCGGACTGCTCGCGGTACAGATGAAGGGCATGCGCGCTCCTCTCGCAGCAGGCTGTTCTATGCCGGATCTGTGTGTTGAGCTGATGGGACCTTTATCTTTTTTAATGATTGTGTTTGTCCCTATTCTTATACTGAATGAGGGTATTACGGAAAAAAGTTCCCATTATCAGTTTGTAATCCGAAGCCGGTCCTGGGGCGCTGTCTTAAAAGAGCAGTTGATTCATGCGGCTCTTACTTCGCTTATGATAGCCATTATGATTGTGGCAGTAGTAGTTGTGTACTCGCTTTTTAATAAAATACCTTTTTATAACTGGAATCGGTATGAGAGCATATTTTTTTACAAGACAGGCATGAGGCTTGAACGGGTCGGGTGGCAGGTGGCTCTCTATGCGCTGGTGTGTGTTGCTGCGAGATGTATGATTGTTCAGAATATTTTGATGGTTTTTTGGTGGGGATTCCGTCACAAAATGACGGGAGTGTTCGTATGTCTGTGCGCCATGTTTGACGAAGCAGTCAGAAACGATAAGATAATATGCAGGCTGCTTCCATTTAATTATGATATATGGTGTGAACCGTCGGACAGGCGGCGCCTTGTTATACAGTTGGCGGTATATATGTGCGTATTTGCGCTGATTTATAAATATATTTTGAATCGGAAAGAGCTGATGCGATGTGAGTAGGCTGCATAAAAACATAAGTTATGATATAAAGGCGGGATTCGGGAGAAATCTGGCGAACTATGTGATAGGAGCTGTTATTCTGGCCCTGCTTGTCGGCATGATCGTATCCGAAATGAAAGAAATACATCCGGACCGGAGACTCTCATGTTTTGATATAATAAGCAGATTTTTTCTTGGGGTAGACGGGAACGATATCGCCAGCGGATCGGGGCGCCTGGAGATTCCTTTTGAATGGCTGACGCTGCATACTTATATAATACTGGGAATTGCCAGATATCCCAGACAGGATTTTGACGAGTGCGGCTATAATGTGTGGATACGGACGAAGAACAGGAACATATGGTGGTCATCCAAGGCAATCTGGTGTCTGCTTCACATAATATTGTTGTATGTCATCGGACTGGCGGTTGTCACGGCGGCGGTCATGCTGAGCGGTGGCGACTGGTCGATGAGCATAACGAATCCGTATCATTTAAATTATGATATGTCTCACGGAATTAAAATATATATAATACTTTTTATGATGCCGGTCGTGGTCGAGTTTGCCATAAGCGCGGTTTCTATGGCGGTTTCGTTCGCAGTAAATTCTGTTCTGGGCTTTCTGACAGGATTTGCCATGCTGTTGTGCTCGGTCTTTTGGGATAATTTTTTTTGCCTGGGCCGGTATATGATGCTGTACAGTTATTTCCCTAAAATGACAGATTGCGTATTCCATTTGAAAGCCGGAATCTTGCTGTGCTTTGCTGTGTCTGTATGCGGGCTGATCATTGGATATGTGTTTTATAAGAGAAAAGAAGGATAGGAGATGGCGGGCTATGTATGTAGAAGTGAAAAATGCGACGAAAATTATAGACGGCAACGTAATTCTTGATTCCATAGACTGTTCTATGGAGCCGGGAAAGGTATATGGCATCTGCGGAAAAAACGGTTCCGGCAAGACAATGCTGTTAAAGGCGATGTGCGGTCTTGTGCGGATTGATGAGGGCGAAATTGTTGTCGGCGGCGAGGCGCTGAGAAAAGGACATGAGTTTCCAGAGGATGTGTCAGCGCTTATAGAAAATCCGGGATTTATAGGAAATTATTCCGGCATGAGAAATTTGCTGATCCTTTCGCAAATCCGAAAAAGGATAGATCAAGAGACCATACGGTCTTATATGCTCCGTTTTCATCTGGATCCGGATTCCTCTCAAAAAACAAAAAAATACTCATTAGGTATGAAACAGAAGCTTGGCATCATTGCGGCCGTCATGGAGAGCTCCCGGCTGATTCTTTTGGATGAGCCTACAAACGCGCTGGATGAAGAGAGCGTAGATGTGCTGAATGAAATAATTCATGAGGAGAGAGATAAGGGGAATGTTGTTGTAATCACATCCCATGACCGTGATGAATTAAAAACCATTTCCGATTATATTTTTCAAATGGAAAATGGGAGAATTGCTAAGAGGGGTGACAAAAATGAGTTTTAATAAAAAACTGGCGGTAATCCTTGTGACTGTGGCGGCCTGTATCGCCGCGGCTATTGTTATTTACAGAATCAATTTAGTAAATAGCCGGTATCCGCAAAGACAGGACATGAGTGTGAAAAAAGGAGAGTTCTATGAGATTAAGCCCGGAATGATGATGAGCGTCGTCAATGCGAAATGGATGGATTCCGACGATCTCAAGAAAGAGTATGGGGATGTGTGGTTCGTTGACAATCCGGAGGACTACCAGGGCGTGGATGTACGGATAAAAATACGGAATCAATCAAGTGAAAAAAAGAAATTTCAGCTTTTTAAAATTTACATTGAATCAGATATATATGACTGGAATGGCTGTGTGGCTGAATTTTTTTCTAAAAAGAATAATTCTTTTCAGTGTGAATTGAATCCCGGACAGGAAAAGGAATACACGATGTCCTATACGTTCTTAAAAGAAAATTACGCGGAGGATGTTTGGAATAATCTGGCCAAGACAGGTTATTTTCTGGTAATTGACAGGTATCCGGTCAAAGCAAAGTGGCGGATTGGGTGAAGAATAAAATGCTCCGATATATTGGTCTGATATATTGGTTTAAGAAAGACTTGCATTTCACAGAAAAATGTGATAATATTACTTCGCAAAACACGAACAAATAGCAAACGGGTGACTGGAGGTGCACAATGATAGTTTTAAGTTTGAAACTGAACAATATATATGGTTTCTCTAATTTCAGCATTGATTTCTCCTATCCAAAGAAGATTGTCAACTCATTGATTGAGGACGAATACCTTGAGGGACGCCCGAATTTCAGATACAAGAAGGCAATTATTTTAATGGGGGCGAACGCTACAGGCAAGACAAGTCTCGGAAAGGCCCTATTTAATATTGTAAACTTTATCAATAGCGGCGATCCTGCCATGCTGAACGCTTTGGCGTTGTCGGACAGTGAGGCATCGTTTCAAATTGATTTTGTAAATGACAGTTTTGTTCTTCACAGATTGAGTGTCAGACTTCAAGAGACAGAAAACGGGAACAAGCCTTCTGTATTGTATTCTTTTGCAGAAATATTGCCAAAGGATTCGTATGAGGTGTGCTGTAAAAAATTGAAATCATTTGATGCTGAAAAGGATGCGCAGATTTACAACAAGATTGGCAAAATCAATTATACTTTTTCTTGCCCAGATATTAAGCCTACGGCAAAGGTATTAAAAATAAAAAAATCTCTTGTGCTCGAAATTTTAAAAGCAGTAATTGGCACGCTTGATCCTACATTGGACAACATCAGTATTTCAAAAGATTTGCGCAACTCATTTATTATTCGCAGGAATAAAGAGGAAATCATCATTCAGGACGGAAAATTGTTAGGACGAAATTCATTGTCAAGTGGAACGGCCGAGGGTATTGATATTTCTTTCTTTCTCGCTCTGCTTATGTCAGAACGAAATGGATTTTATTATTGCGATGAACATTTTTCCTATATCCAAAGCGATATAGAAAAGAGGATATTTGGATTGATGCTTGAATATCTGGGGCGGGCAGGGCAGCTTATATTTACAACGCATAACACCGATATGCTTGATCTTAATTTGCCGAAACACTGCTTCGCTTTCTTGCGAAAGAGAAAAGAGGATGACTATAATGTTCGTATCACCTATGCCTCGGATATTTTAAAAAGAAATACGGATTCAATTCGATGTGCTGTCGAAAATGATGTCTTTTCATCGTTGCCAGATGAATCACTCCTTGATGAATTGGAAATGAGGTGTTGCGATGAAGAATAATTGCATCTAAAAGAAACAGCTGTGAAATCAAATTTTCACTTTAGCAGTCCAGAGGAAATTTTATCTCGACCGTAAAGATATTATCCTGCAAAAAGGCAATAATCTCGCCGTTCATTCGCTCTACCAGCCCTTTAGCAATAAACAGCCCTAATCCCGTAGAGTTATGTGTTCTCGCAGAGTCCGCTTTATAGAACTGGGCAAACACCTTGGAGGCGTCAATTTCATCCGGGTTTCGCACCTCGTTGGAACAGCGGAAGACTGCTTCCAAATCATCACAGCTCAATTCAAGCGAAATTGCCATTTTCCCGTGCTCCATAGCATTTTTAACGATGTTTTGGATGGTTCTGCGCATCGCTTCTTCATTTCCAATCATCGAAATCGGTTTCTCGCAAAACGATATCTGGGGCACGATTCCCTCGTTCTGAAATTCATCATAGAAAGAAAATACAGTGTCACGAACACACTTCCCGAAATCCAAAGGAGACAGTTCCAATGTATAGGCCTCATTCTGAATCTTAGCGTAAGTAAATAGTTCCTCTATCATCTCCTTTAGAACGGAAATCCGGCTCTGTATGACATTTATATAATGCAGGCGCTCCTGTTCCGTTTTGCTCTGTGTCATAAGCTGAAAGTAGCCGTCCATCGAAGTCAGCGGAGTGCGGATATCGTGGGAAAGATTTGTGATTGTTTCCTTTAAATCGACCTCATTTTTTTGAGCCGCGCGCTCGATTTCACGGGATAAATCAATGATTTCATTCACTCTGTCTATCAGCTCATTTAACTCTGAAAATGGCAGCGAGGCTGCAAGCCTGCTATTGGTTTTATGGGCTTTAAAAAACGCCAGCTGGCGGCAGATTTTTTTAATCTGTCGCCGGTAAGCGCAAAGCATTATTGTCAAAATGAAAAATGCTATTGTAGCAATCAAAGCCCATAGAAACATAGCGCGTTCTCCTTATTTTATGTCCCGTTTCTGTACAATCAGCACGGACAATGCCGTTGTCGCAAGTGTAAATATAATGCCGACAAGGACAGCGCGAGCAGCGCCATCCGATAGACCATCGACACCGACAGAGGATATATTTGTTTCCAACATATATTTTTCAATAAAAAATGATTTCCGGGCCGCATGGTCAATTAAATTATAAATGAACGCTCCAAAACCATTGCAGAGCAGAATAACTATCACCATGCTCAATGTAGAACTGTTTAACAGCAAATAAAGAAAAGCGGTAAAGCACGCAAAGGCAAAATGAAGTAAATACTGCACGCCCAACAATGCCAGAAAATCCGCTACAGAGTTGAGCACGAATCTGTCTCCCCAAAATATCAGACCGTTAATTACCGTAAACACCGCGTATGCAGCAATCAGAATAAATACTTGAACCGCGACGGCGACTGTCCTTGCCGCAACCATAATACACCGGTTGGGGAATTGTCCGGCAAAATTTTTTATATACCCATTTTTCCTCTCGGCCACGATAAACAGCGTCACAAAAATAGACACTAAAATCAGCGCTATTCTGCTGCTTAGCTGTATTCCCAACATTTCGGAGGCATCCATATCGCCACTGGCCCACTGTGGCTTTGTATCAACAAAGATGCCAACTACAATCTCATCCGAAGAAGCGTCCGTGCTTTCTATGGCGGAAGTCGGATTATCCTTCATCATATTTATATCAAGATTTGTCATGAAAATAGAAAAGCAAGCCAGACAAGCCGCCAGAACAATCATTACATAGGTCGATGTAGAATGAAAAAGCCGATACAAGTCCATTTTTATTAAATTATACATTTTCCGCACCTCCTGTCAGGCTCAAATAATAATCCTCCAATGCTTCATTCTTAACAGCGATGCTGACTGTTTTCACATTGTTTTTTGCTAATTCCATCGTGATTTCACCGCTGCTTGAAAGTCGTTCAAAAATATGAATGGTATCCATATCCACCACTCTGTAATCTGTTATTCCCATATTTTCAAGAATTGTGCAGGCCTTTTGCGCGTTATCTGTCCGCAATTCTATTCGCTCGCAGCATTTTGACAGAAGCTCATCTCTGGTTAATTCCTGTAACAGCACGCCGTTATGGATAATCCCATAGTCGGTTGCAATCTTTGCTAACTCCTCCAAAATGTGGCTGGAAATTATGAATGTGGTGCCTTTTTCCTCATTTAACAAAACGATGGCTGACCGGATCTCCGCAATACCCTGCGGATCCAATCCGTTAATAGGCTCGTCAAGTATTACTACATCCGGATCGCCAACCAGAGCCAGGGCAATTCCCAATCGCTGTTTCATCCCGAGCGAAAAATTTTTGACTTTTTTCCCAAGGGCATTATTTAAACCTACAATTTCAAGCAGCTCATGTATGGTGTTCCTTTTGCGGATTCCCATTGCCAGGCATTTTAATTTCAGATTGTCAAAGGCGGAAAGATTCGGATATATGCCGGGAGATTCGACCAGCGAGCCAATGCGGGACATATAATCGCTCATATCTCGTCCTGTCTTGCCAAATAAGGATAAACCGCCCGAGGTAGGCGCAGCTAGTCCGCTTATCATTCGCATAAGAGTCGTCTTGCCGGCTCCGTTGCGGCCGATCAGGCCATATATGGCTCCTTGCTGGATGTGGATGCTCACCGCGTTTACCGCTTTCTGCCTGCCATACTGTTTTGTGATGGCATTTGTCGTTAATAGATACTCCATTGCGCGTCCTCCTTTACCTTTTCCATTCTACCCTGTAAATGCTAAAAAAGCGCAAACCAAAGGTAAAGAAATGTTAAAGATTATTTGGCAAGGCGAAACCCGATTCCCCAGACCGTTTCAATATATTCGGTGTCAGTTACAGCCTTTATTTTCTTGCGGATATTGCTGATATGAACATTGATTGTTTTGTCCTCGCCTACATAGACTTCATCCCACGCATAGTTGTAAATATCCTGTTTCGAGAACACTCGTTGCGGTTGAGAGAGCAATAGCTCCATAATTTTGAACTCCTGTTTTGTGAGCAATATTTCCTGTCCCTTTATGATTGAGGAAAAAGAAGCGGTCCGAAGCGATAAATCCTTGTATTTTAACTCATCCTTTTTTGGCTCTGTTCCAGAGGAACGGCGTATTTGCACGCCCACTCTCGCAATCAGCTCCTGTATTTCAAACGGTTTCGTTATGTAATCCTCGGCTCCGGAAGTCAAAAGGCTGACTTTGCTGTCGAGGCTGTCCCTGGCAGAAATCACAATAACAGGTATTTCTTGCTTTTGCTTAATAATAGGAAGAAGGGATTGGCCGTTTTTGCCGGGGAGCATTAAATCTAAAAGAACGAGGGCAAAGCTGTCTTTTTCAATGTATAACAAGCCTTCTGTGCCCGAAAATGCTTGCGTACAGGAATATCCAGACTTTGTCAATGCCTCACAGATCAGATTGTTTATGTCCGTATCATCTTCAATAATCAAAATTTTTTTCATTTCAGATTTTTCTCCTCTTTTTTGCCGCAGCGGAAATGGTCCTGCTTTATTTATATTAACGATAATATGAAATCCGTTATCAGCTGGGTATATTTTTCCGGCTGTTCAAACCATGTAAGATGAGCGCAGCCTTTCAGCATCTCGAACCTGCCATTCGGAGAATGTTCTCTGAAATATGTCTGCTCATACTTGCCACAGGTCATGTCATATTCACCAACCATGAGCATCTGGGGCTGGGTTATTTTCTCAATGAAAGGCAGATAGTTTTCATAAAAATCATTTTCATCACGGAGCTTTTGCGTGAAAGGAATGAATTTTCCCCAGCAATCGTCAGTGACATGAGGTTCGGGGATATGCTCGTTAATATATTTGTGATAATCACCTGGTTTTATTACATGGCAGTATTCATTTACACCGTCATTCATTTCAATACGCATTGCTTTTTCAAAGGCGTCTTTGGGAGAAATATTATTTTGAAGAATCTCTTTGCAAAGGGCTGTCTGTTCAGTCATGCTATTTTGCTCAAAATAAGGAAGGGTTGCCTCCGCAATTGCTCTGGAAGTATGGAGCGCGCTCCACATCGGACAGTCATATATGACAGCGTCAATGCTGTCGGGATAAGTGTGTGCATAGACAAGGGCAAGCATGCCGCCAAAGGAATGACCGAGCGGAATCCAGCTTCCAATTCCGAGCGTGATTCTCATTTGTTCAATGAGATTTACATGATAAATCACACCTGCTTGCTGATCTTCCGGGATAGCGTCTGAACGGAACACGCCATACTGGTCAAAACTAATAACATGAAATTTCTCGCCAAGTATTTCCGCCTGATGTGTATATGTAAGACAGCTTTCTCCGGGACCGCCATGCAGATATACCAGAGTTTGCTTTTCTTTAGCGCCATATTCCTCGTAATATATTTGTTTTCCGTCAACAAGAACAAATGACATTCTTATTCCTCCTCAAAAAAAGTCGATTTACCGAGCAGCTGCCTGCCTGACATTTAATATACTACTCAAATGTGTGGCGTGTCAAGAATTATACGATTATCCTTTTTCAAAAAAGGAAAGAGAGGCAGGTCAGCCCCGTCTCTCTTTCTATACAAAGGTTTCACAGATTTCTATCTGCAATAATCCTATTCAGCGTAGTTTACTAGCTCGTCGATCATCTTCGGCAGATCGGTGTCCATATTCTCATCGGAGAACTGGCAGGTTCCCACGGCCTTGTGACCGCCGCCGCCGTACTTGAGCATCAGGCTTCCTACATTGACATTGGATGTCTTGTTCAGGACGCTGTAACCAACGGCTGCCGAACATCCCTTGCCGCCCTTGCCGTTTACGATCCAGCAGGATATGTTCTGCTCCGGGTACATGCTGTAAATCATAAAGCGGTTGCCGGAATAAATCGGATCAACGCCCCGCAGGTCGGTGATGATGACGTCCTTTTCAATGCGGGTGTGCGCCTTCACCATCTCCTGGAACTTCTCCGACTGCTCATTGTAAATCTCAATGCGCTCTACCACGTCTGGCAGCGCCAGAATCTCCTCGGTGGTCATCGTGCGGCAGGCGTCAATCAGCTCCTCCATCAGCTGGTAGTTGGAGATGCGGAAGTTGCGCCAGCGTCCGAGCCCGGTACGGGGATCCATGATAAATCCTACCAGCACCCAGCCGGTGGGATGCAAAATCTCGTCTATGGTGAGGTTAGCGGAGTCTACCTTGTCTACGGCCTCCATCATGTCGTCGAACTGGGGGAATCTCTCCCTTCCGCCGTAATACTCATAAATAATGCGGGCGCAGGAGGGAGTAATGCGGCTCTCGCCCTTGTACTTGCCCTCGAGCTGCTGTCTCTCATGCTCGCTGGAATGATGGTCGAACCAGAGGCCGCATCCCTCTACAAAAGGCACATTGGCCAGACAGTCGTCCTCGGTAATCTCTACCAGGCCATCCTGCAGATCTTTCGGATGGGCAAATTTCCAGTGATCGATAATTCCTGCTTCTTTTAAAAGGGCGGCGCATGCCAGGCCGTCGAAATCAGATCTTGTAACTAATCTCATACTATCCTCCATTCCAGAGCGTTTGCGCAATGTGAAAAAATATTTTCGCGTTAACTCCATTATCTTAACTTTATGCCGATTCGGTATCACAGGGCCCAAATGTCTTTTGCGCCCAATATCCTTTTACAGTATACTA
>CANRJU010000009.1 GCA_947631075.1 uncultured Lachnospiraceae bacterium | reverse complement strand
TCAACCCGCTTTTTGACGCACTGGAACAACAGGACTATATATTGGCGGCAGATATTCTGGTACATGAGATGGCCGCAAAGCTGTCTTAGAATATGGAAGACCGGGGAGTTTTTAAACCATAGAAAGAGAGGAAATCATGGGAAATGTATGCAGTCTGATGACGGCAGATGACGGACATCTGGTTCCAGGACTTCAAAAAGGAGAAAGGATGGTCCGATTTGGCAGTCTTTATGATGGAGCCTATGCGGCAGAACGGTGGATAATCCGTCATGTGCCAGAAGGGACGGAGTATGCCGTAGTGACAGGCATGGGAGATGGACAGATTCTATCTGAGATGGCAGAGCAGATTCCTGGATTTATTATGGTCTATGAACCGGAAGAGGCGATTTATCATGCTATGATTAACACGCCGATATTTCAGAAATTGCGGAAAATGTCCCGGATTATGATTACATATGGGGCGGACGGAATGAAAGAATTGGGAGAGCTGGTACAGGAGCTGCTCAATGAAGATTGTCTGGACACGGTCATACTGCGCTCGTTGCCGGTATATGTCAGGGAGTATCCTGATTCATGCCATAAAGTAAAGGAATTGTATGATCAGTATAGATGTGATGTAGAATTTATGAAAGCGGGAATACAGCGTTTCGTGGACAGCATGATTCACAATCAGCTGAGAAATATTCCCTGCATGAAGGACGGCGTGATTCTGCCCAGACTACGGAAACAGTGGGATTCCCAGATACCGGTAATACTTGTCTCCGCGGGACCGTCTCTGGAGAAAAACATAGAAGAATTAAAGAAAGCATCGGGAAAGGCCTTTATTTTTTGTGCAGACGCGGCGCTCCCCCTTATGCTGGAGCATGAAATCATACCAGATCTGGTGGGCTGTACCGATGCAGACAAGAATATGAACTGCTTTGAGAATCCTAAGAGTCTGGAAATACCATTGCTTGTCACCACGGTTTCTCCGGTATCTCTGCTTCAAAAGAGTATGGCTCCGAAAATCTGGGGAGATGACCTGCCTTTTGTAAGGGAAATCCTTGTGAAAAGCGATGTAGATATTCCGAAAATCCCCTGTTATCTGGGCGTGTCCACCACGCTGCTGGCCGTGGCGCTGGAGTTAGGGGCAGAGAAGATTATATTGGTTGGACAGGATTTGGCGTATTCTGCGGACGGAAGAAGTCATATATCTGGGAGAGAAGAACGGTTTCAAAAGGACGAAAATTATCTGACAGAAGGATATTATGGAGGGATGGTGTATTCCAGGCCGGACTGGACGGTGTTTCGTGAGTGGATGGAGGATGCCGTGAAAGCTTTTTCTGACAGGACGATTATAAATGCCACAGAGGGAGGTTCCCGGATACAGGGAACCATACAGAAGCCCTTGAGTGAAACGATAGATAAGATGACATCGACCGACATCCGCTTTCAAAATCTGATAGGGCAGTCTGGTGTGCGGATGACAATCAACGAATTTAAGCGCGTGATGCGGGAATTTAGAAAAGCAGGGGATGACCTGAAAAAAATCTGTGAAGATGGCTATGAAAAAACATTTTTTGAATCCAATTATATGTCCATGCCTGTGATGCGGCTGGTTGTTCATTATATGAAATCGTTGGATGATTCAGACCGGAAGAGCCGTTTTAAAAGAGCAACAGAATATGTTCGAAGTTGTTTTTTGGAGATTTTTTGAAAAAATATTGCATTAAGGGGTAAAGTATTCTAAATATGCTCCGATATATATAATGTCAGGAAGAGATAGTACTGACAGGTAATTTAATAGAAGCGTACTTTCTAATGATAGTAGCGAAAGTAAGTGGCGAGGCTCATTGCCGGGCCCGCAGTGAAAATTGTCACTGCTTTCGATATTATAAAAATAATAAAACAACCCGCAAAGGGAATTGCGGTGTATTACAAGGAGGTAATCATTATGATAGTACAGCACAATATTACATCTATGAACGCTAACAGGCAGTTAGGTATCGTAGGAAACAATCTTTCCAAATCTACAGAGAAGTTGGCAAGTGGTTACAAAATCAACCGCGCAGCTGATGACGCAGCAGGTCTTGCTATTTCCGAGAAGATGAGAGCTCAGGTTCGCGGCCTTCAGAGAGCATCTGACAATGCACAGGATGGTATCTCTCTTATTCAGACTGCTGAGGGCGCTATGGATCAGCAGCATGCTATCCTTCAGAGAACCCGCGAGTTGCTCGTTCAGGCATCCAACACAGGTGTATTGGATGGAACCGCTGAGAACGATTATCAGAAGATTCAGGATGAGATTAACACACTGAAGGATGAGTATCAGAGAATTCAGACAGATACGGAGTTCAACAAGAAAAAGCTGTTGGATGGCTCTTATAAGAATCAGTATCTGCAGGTTGGGGCCAACAAGAATCAGGGCATTAGTTTCACTATCAATATGACAACATGGACTTTGGCATCTATTAGTACAGATGATGTTGTGAACACGGATTTCAAGACGAAAACAAGTGTTGATCCCCTTATTGGAAGAAATGAAAATGGATCCATTACGACGGACGGTCTTACTGGAACTTTGTCTGTAGAGGGTATTAAGATTTCTGCGCTGATTAGTACAGTTGACAGCATGATTAAGGATGTAACTACTGAGCGTTCTAAGCTGGGTGCTATTCAGAACCGTCTGGAATACACAGTGAAGGTAGATGACAACACGGCAGAGAACATGCAGTCTGCTGAGAGCCGCATCCGTGATACTGATATGGCTGATGAGATGACCAGATTCAGCAAGGAGAGTATCTTGCAGCAGGCAGCTACATCCATGCTGGCTCAGGCCAACAATGCAAATCAGGGAGTACTTTCTCTGTTGCAGTAATCTTCTATCTGATATGTCTGTTTATCAACAGAATAGTGAGTGTACTGGAGGGGGCAGCCGAGAGGCTGCTCTCTTTTTTAAAATAGAGAAGCGGCAGTTTTTTGAAATCTGCATGGATAGCAGACGAAATCATAGGGAGGTGCTTTATGAATAAAAAAATTACAATTGTTATGTATCATTATGTAAGAGATTTGAAATACAGCCGTTATCCGCAAATCAAGGGACTGGATGTGCGGCTTTTCGAGGAGCAGTTACAATACATTCAAAAGAACTTTCAGCCTGTCACAATGGAAGAAGTGATGGCTGCTTATGAGAACGGTGATTTTTCAGAATTGCCGGAGCGTCCACTGCTTCTGACATTTGATGATGGATATATCGATCATTATACCGTGGTCTATCCGCTTCTAAAAAAATATGGCATACAGGGTTCTTTTTTCCCCAATGCAAAAGCAGTGAAGGAACATAAACTCCTGGATGTGAATAAAATACATCATATATTGGCCACGGCGCCCTTGGACGAACTGGTGAAAGCTTGTTTTGACTTAATGAACCGATATAGAAAGCAGGGGATAGAGATTCCTGCCAATGAGGAATTATACCGCGAACTGGCGGTTCCAAACCGCTGGGATCCGGGCGAGGTAATCTTTGTCAAGCGCTTGCTCCAGAATCGGCTTTCGGAGGATTTGCGAGGACAGATGGCGACAGAGCTGTTTGAGCGGTATGTGGGGATGAGCGAGGAAGTGTTTGCCAGAGAGCTGTATATGAATCGCGACCAGATTCGATGTATGAAAGAGGGCGGCATGTTCTTTGGCCTGCACGGTTATGACCATTACTGGCTGGGGAAGATGCCGAAGGAGCAGATGGAGCAGGATATACGGAAGGCGCTGGATTATTTTTCAGATGTGGTGGATTCGGAACGGTGGGTTATGAACTATCCGTATGGGAATTACAATGAGGATGTGGTGCGGTTTGTCCGTGCCAATGGATGTAGGCTGGGACTTTCCGTGGAGGCGGATTATGCAGACGAGGCGAGCGACCGGTTCGCGCTGCCACGGTTTGATACGAACGATTTGCCGCCAAAGGGGACGAGGGTGGTGTGAGGTTGAGCATAAGTCTACCGCGCACTTTATAAGTAAAGTGAAAAATTTTAGCTTGTCTATAAAGTTTTCTAGAGTTTGTCCGATATATAATATGTGAATGCAAGGATAGCATTTGAAATTTGCATGGAGGCAGAGACATGAAGAGTTTTATATGGCATTTTTATATTGAATGATAATATATGAGCTGTGTTTGCTGAAAAGGCAGGCATAGCTTTTTCTTGTGTTCAGATTTTGTGGATAGGAGATAAATAGACATGATTCGGATTCGACAGGCAGTATACGAAGACATTCCGCGTATTATGAAGCACATAGATGAAGATTGGAAAAAAGGACATATTATGGGGAATGACCGGAAGATGTTTGAATTTCAGCATGTCCGAGATGAGGAAGTGTTCTATATTATCGCTGAAGATGATGTAGATGGGAAGATATATGGATCCATGGGATATGTGCCTATGGCGGAGTGGGAGTGGACTTGTATGTCTACTACAATGATTCAATCGTTGAAGAATCCAGAAGGACGTATGCTAGGCGAAGAGATGTCGCGTTTTTTTGAAAAGGAGATGCATTGTTATAATGTTATGTCGCCAGGAATTACTCCTCAATATGCCAAATTAGTTGCCGCTCTTGGGAGTAATGTAGGGATGTTGGAGCACTATTATCGATTAGGAGAAAAGAACGATTTTAGAGTTGCTCGAATCAGCCACTATGAAAGGCCTTTAGTTGAAAAAAAGGGTGTAGAATTGGAATTGCTGGAAACAGCAGAACAATTTAATCAGAGCCTTAACTGGGACGAACTATATAAGGATTATCCACGACGGAGCATGAGGTATATTGAACATCGATATTACAAACATCCTTACTATACATATAAAGTGTATGGATTAAAATTAAAGAATGAGATGAGAAGTGCTTTAGTGATGAGAGAGGAACGGGTAAAGGATGTCAGGGTGTTGCGCATTGTTGACTTTTTCGGAAGGGATGAGGATTTAACTTATGCTGGAGAAGCATTTGATCGATTGATTGAAGAGGGAAATTACGAGTATCTTGATTTTTACTGTTACGGAATTAATCAAAAGATTTTGCAAGATGCAGGATTTATTCGAAGAAATAAACAGGATGAGAATATTATACCAAACTACTTTGATCCGTTTGTACAGCAGAATGTAGAGATATATTTTTACACCTGGTATTTGGACAAGATTCATGTATACCGTGGATTTGGTGATCAAGATCGGCCAAACCGTGTTGTATAAAATCAACTCAATAAAGTAAAGGAGAGGAATAAAAATGTCATTAGAAGAGAAAATTGCGTTGCTGGAAGAAATTATGGATTTGGATGAGGGAACTTTGGAAGCAGATTCATTGCTAGATGATTTTGAAGAGTGGGATTCTCTCAGTAAGTTATCTTTGATGGGAGAAGTGAAAAAACGTTTTTCAAAAAGACTTACTGCTGAGGAAGTTAAAGAATTTAAGACAGTGCAGAATGTTTGCGATTATATGCAGTAGGAGACAGATATGATAGGTGAGTTTAACAATGTAAAAATTCAGGGAATGGCATCGGCTGTTCCTGAGTATATAGAAAATAATGAAAATTATGAAAGCTTATTAGGAAAAAGAAGAGTAAAAAAGCAGATTCAATTAACGGGCGTGTTGCAGCGTCATGTGTCGGATGGAAAACAGAGAACATCCGATCTTTGCTATGCAGCTGCCACACGATTGATGGATTGGTTGAAATGGGATAAGAATGATATAAAAGTATTGATTTTACTTACTCAGTCGCCCAATTATCATTTACCATCTACTGCTTTTTTTCTACAACAGAGATTAGGAATTGGAAAAGATTGTGTGGCCTTTGATATCAATTTGGGATGTTCAGCATTTAATGTAGGAGTTCAGGTGGTTTCATCTCTTTTGCAAAGTTGTAGCGAACATGATAAAGCATTGCTTTTGATAGGAGATATGTCTGGTATAATATTAAAGCCTGATTGGGCTATGGATGAGAAGCAGATTGCAAATAAAATGCTTTTTGGATCCGCGGGTGCCGCAGTTGCTCTTGAAAAAGTGGAAAACCAGTCATTGAAATTTATGAATAAGTCCGATGGTACTGGCTTTGAAGCGATTATGGATCAAGGAGGTACTGGCAGTGTGATGGACGGAATGAAGGTTTTTGAATTTGCTATTAATGATGTAGCAGAAGATGTGAAAAGATTTCGGAATCATTTTGGATTAGGCGAGCAGGATATTGATTATTATATATTTCATCAGGCTCAGAAACTAATATTGGATGATGTGGCGGATGTCTGTAATATTCCAGAGGGTAAAGAACTTCGCTCATTGGACAAATATGGAAATACTTCAGGAACATCTGTACCTGTGACTGTCTGTGCTAATGAGGAACGATTTAAGAATCAGGAGTCAGTCCGTTTGTTATTATGTGGATTTGGTGTGGGATTATCTTGGGGGATAATTTACTCGGAAATTCCCTCGGAGAACATTCTTCCTGTATTTGCGACAAACGAGCGCTTTGATGAGGATAAAAAAATGGTTGGACCTTTAAAGGGGAATCCGATTTTAGTTACAGAAGCGGATACAGAAGTAGGAGAGTGTATTAGCCGCTATTTGAATGATAAGTCAGCAAGAGTCATTTTAACAGGGACATTAGATGAAAAATTGCGTTTTATTAAAAAGGATTTGTATTTGGAATCTTATATTGTTTCATCTGTAGATGATCCGACAAAGAATATTGTTAATTTGTGTCAAGAAGAAGAACTGAAGTTGTCTGGTATTGTTGTACCAGATAGCAAAAAATTGGATGTCTCTTTTATTTTGGCATTAAAAGATGCGGATATTTTGGATCGACAAGCCAGTGTGGTTATACTCTCTGATATTGAGGGCTTAAAAGATCAAGCTGATAATCAATATGCGGAGGCAAAACATATTTTGCAGATGCGGATGGAGGATTTACAAAATAAGTTGCAAGAGAGTGAAATTCGAGTTAATGCAATTTTGTATGATAAGAGTAAATGGGAGCTAATGCAGGTTACAGGTAATGGTCAGGCATGGATAGAGCATTATTTGCAAAAAGGATGCCCTCAATCGATGAAAAGACCTCTGTATGTAAATCACGCTATAAAATATTTGCTGTCAAAAGAATCTTTACATACTAACGGAACGATTATGATTGTTGGTGGATGAAGATTAATATGAAAAAATCAAGGAGTGTGAAACTATGACAGAAAATGAAAAATTGAGATTGCTAGAGGAAATAATGGATGTTGAGATACCATTGATGATGGAAACCACATTAGGAGATCTGGAAGAATGGGATTCATTGTCAATGCTGTCATTGGTGGCTAAAGTAAAAGAACTTTATGGAACGAATCTGAAAACGGAAGAGATTAATAACTTTAAAACAGTTCGAGATATTTGCAATTATCTGAAATAAATAATAATGTATAGGAGAGAATGCAATGGCGAATAAAAATATTCTTATAACAGGAGCCTCTTCCGGAATAGGAAAAGAGGTTGCAATCTATCTTTCTGAGAAAGGTGCAACCGTTATTCTTGTAGGAAGAAATGTAGTAAGATTGGAAGAAGTTGCATCTGATATTGGAAAGAATGTGTACATATATCCATGTAATCTCTGTGAAACGGGACAAATAGAACGAATATTTCAATATTGTAAAGAACATGGAATTTTATTAGATGGTATGGTTCATTCAGCAGGAATAGCGGAACCGACGCCTGTTCGCATGATGACGATGGAAAATCTTGAAAAGACGATGAAAATAAATTTTCAAGCATTTGTTGACTTGGGAAAACAGTTCTATAGAAAAAAATATTCCCAAAATGATTCCTCTATTGTGGCTATTTCATCAATAGCAGCAATGAGGCCTGCCAAGGGACAAGTTGCTTATGCTTCTTCGAAAGCAGCTTTAAATACAGCAGTGAGAGTTATGTCACAAGAGTTTTTGAAAAGGAAGATTAGAGTAAATGCTATTATGCCATCATATGTTGCGACCCCACTGGTTTCTGGTGATGTTGGGTATGGAATGAATAATGGAATTGAAGATATGCCATTAGGAGTTATAGAACCGAAACAAATAGCGTATTTGGTCGAATTTTTATTGTCAGATAAATCTAAGCATATTACGGGAGCAGCGATACCGGTTACATCTGGCGTTTAAATAAAGGAATTTTTGAGTACTGAAAAAAGAGGACTGAGGCAGAGTAATTTGGAAAGTGTAAAATGTTATGTATGGGAAATATGATAATATTAAAATTTGCGGTATTGCAGCAGCTGCCCCTCGGAGGGTTCTTGACAATATGGAATTTGCCGAAAAACTTGGAAGCCGTCGCGCAAAGAAACAGGTGATGCTTACAGGAATCAAACATCGCCATGTTGTGGAAAAGGGACAATCGGCTTCTGATCTGAGTTGTGTATGCGCTGAACGCTTATTTGAAAAATTAGGATGGGACAGAGATGAAATACGTGTTATTGTAAATGTAACTCAATCACAGGATGTGCATACGCCATCTACTGCTATGATTATTCAAAAAAGGTTAAATATTGGGCAGGATTGTCTTGCATTTGACGTCAACCTCGGATGTTCGGGATACGTCAGTGGTCTACAGATCATGTCAGCATTGTTGCAGAATACAGGTGGAAAAGGTCTGCTTTTAGTTGGCGATGGTAAATATCAGGAGATACCAGAGATTCCTACTACAGATTCGTTGTTGTTTGGAGATGGAGCTAGTGCGACAGCGATTGAACTGGAAAAAGGATATCCTTTGTATTATTCCCAAAAGACAGATGGGACAAGGCATGCTCTTTTAAGTGTGGCTTTGGACGGGACATTGACAATGGATGGAAACGAAGTATTACTATTTTCATTGAATGAAGTATGTCAAAGTATTAAAGAATTGAAAAAATATTTTAATATAACTGAAGATGAAATTGATTACTATATTTTGCATCAAGCACAAAAACTGATTTTAGATGGTATTGGTAGAGAGTGTGGAATTCAGAAAGATAAGATATTGACATCTTACGAGGAATATGGAAATACCTCCACGGCTACGCTGCCTTTTACTATCTGCAATAATATTGAAGAAATACAAAAGAAAAAAAGAGTTAATTTATATTTATGTGGATTCGGAGTAGGATTAGCATGGTCAAGTGTTGTATTAAAGCTTGATACAGGCTGTATTCTGCCTATTGAAATAAGTGGTTTTTCTTACAATGATTTATAGACGAAGGAGGGTTATTTATGAGCAGAGAAGAAAAGCTGAAAATTCTTGCAGATATTTTGGAGGTTGAAGTTGATGAACTGCAAGAGGATATGATTTTGGATGATTTTGAAACCTGGGATTCCGTGGCAGTATTATCTGTAATCGCCATGATGGATGAAAAATTTGGAAAATACCCGCATGCTTCTGAAATTCGGCAGTATAAAAGAGTTATAGATTTAATGAATGGCATGGAGTGAGATGACATGGTAAATCCAATGGATTTAAGAGGGAAACGTATTTTGATAACAGGAGCTTCTTCGGGAATTGGAAGAGCTGCGGCTGTTTTATTAAGCCAGCTGGGCGCTACATTGGTGCTGACGGGGAGAAATCAAAAATGTTTGGAAAATACATACCGACAGTTGAAAGGTGACCAGCATATAATTTTTCCGTTGGAATTGAGAAATTTTGATGAATACGGCGATTTATTTGGCAAAGTTCGTGAAACAGGAGGCAAATTAAGTGGTTTGCTGCACTGTGCAGGCATGGCAAAGGTAATTCCTATTAAAGTTATATCTGTAAATAACATAAAAGAAATGTTTGAGGTGAACTATGTTTCTTTTATGGAACTTGTAAAGCATTTTGCAAAGAAATCAAATAATGCAGGAGGAAGCATCGTTTGCGTATCGGCAATCAATGCACATTATCCGCAGAAATGTATGAGTGTATATGCAGCTACTAAAGGAGCCCTGGAGATGGCAGCCGCATCTCTGGCAGTAGAACTGATGGATAAGAATATACGCGTCAATGTGGTCGTGCCGGGGCCGATTGCAACGCCTATGGCAGATTCCTTTGGACAGATTGCGGGGGAAGAGAGCAATATAACCGGGCGTCAGATGATGCCCATAGGGGAACCAGAGGATGTGGCTAATATGGCAGCCTACCTGTTGAGCGATGCAGCAAAGTTTATTACGGGAAGAAAATTTTATGTGGATGGAGGCAGATTATAATGAGACGAGATGCTGGCATAAAACTGTTTCGGAGCAGGGACGGATCTTGGGTCACTTATGGAGATTTGGTGAGCACTATGCAAAAGGTGAAAGCGGATGATTGTGAGGTGCTTTTGATTCATACGAATTTATCCTTTGGAATACCGAATCGAGATTATAAAAGAAAAGACTTGATGGAGATTCTTTATGACGCAATTTGTGAGCTGGGCGTAGATACTCTTGTATTTCCGACATTTACATTTAGTTATGGAAACAGAGAAGATTTTGATGTCCAAAATTCAAAATGCAAAATGGGCATGCTGAATGAATATGCCAGAAAAAGGGATGATGCGGTGCGTTCGGAGGATCCGCTGATGTCAGTATGTGTAATTGGTTCTCATAAGGAATTAGCGCAAGTGAGCGGAAATAAATCATTGGGAGAGGGGAGCTTTTTTGATCGGCTCCATCAGACTCCCCGTGCACGGATATTGTTTTTTGGCGCTGAATTGGCGCAGTGTCATACGCATATGCACTATGTAGAAGAAAAACTCAGAGTACCGTATCGCTATGACTTGGAATTGGAAGGACATATAATTGATGTAAACGGAGATATAAGAGACGATAAGCATATTTTATATGTGAAGTACCGGGATGTAATGCCGTGCGTGCCGCCCGCTTTTGAAAAAGAGCTAATAGATCAGGGACTATTTTTGAAAGAACAATTAGGAGATTCAGCTGTGTCCTGTTTTACGGAAAAGGCAGCATTTGATAAAGCAGTAGAATGGCTGACAAGAGATGTAAATTGTTTTTTGGCTGAACCATATGATACTAAACCGCTTGTAAAAGAATATTCATATGGAAATGTTACAACAGTTCAGTAGGAGGGAAAATGTGTATAAATCTATTTTAGATTATTTTGAGGAGACGGTTTCGGCAAATAAAGACAAAGAAGCATTGCTTCATCATGATGAGGCATGTACATTTTCAGAATTATGGAAGAAAGGAAGGCAGTTGGGAACATATCTGTCAAATCAGCTGTCAGATATAGAATTTCGTCCTATTGTAGTGCTTCTTCCCAAGTCTATAGATGCCGTAGTGACAGATGTGGCAATTTTATATAGCTCGAATGTGTTTAATAACCTGGATGTAAAAACTCCCGTCCAACGGCTGCAGAATATCATTTGTCAGTTAGAACCGGCTGCTGTTATTACAAATCAGAAATATATGAATATGATTGACTGGACAGAATATGGAGTAAAACTGGTCAATATGGATTCGCTGGATTTTGATGAATTATTAGCAGACGAAAAGCTGTTATGCCAAAAAAGAAGCCGGCTGATTGATACGGACCCATTTTGCATTATAAATACTTCCGGTTCCACTGGAACACCCAAGGGAGTGGTTTTAAATTATCGCAGTTTTTTTGATTTTATGACATGGTCGGTGGAAACATTTAAATTTACCGGAGATGAGATAATAGGCGCATTGTCTCCCATCGTTTTTGACATATATGATTTTGAAATATGTCTTATGATGATGAAAGGGGCCTCTATTGTTTTACTCGATAGTACATTAGGGGTTTTCCCGGCTAAGCTTTTGATGGAACTTCAAGAGAAAAAGGTCAATTTTATATTTTGGGTTCCTACGATTATGGTAAATATAGCAAATATGAATCTGCTGGAAAAACTTCCGCTTCCGGATATAAAAACAGTATGGTTTGCGGGTGAAGTATTTCCTACTAAACAGTTTAATTACTGGAAAAAACATATGCCGCAGGCCGTATTTGCCAATCTTTATGGCCCGATAGAGATAACGCTTGATTGCATTTACTATATTGTGAATCGGGAATTTAATGACGATGAGCCTTTGCCGATTGGAATACCATGTAATAATACAGATATTTTGCTTCTTTCTGATGAAGACAAGCTTTGCGAGAAGGGACAGGAGGGAGAAATTTGTGTCAGAGGGACATCATTGGCTATGGGATACTATAACAATCCGGAAAAAACGGCGTCTGTTTTTGTGCAAAATCCTCTCAATCAGGCTTATCCCGAATTGATTTATAGAACAGGCGATATTGCGGTATATGGAGAAGACGGCCTGATTCATTTTAAAGGCAGAAAGGATAGTCTGGTCAAACATCAGGGGTATCGTATTGAGCTGGGAGAAATTGAACATGAAATTGTAAACAATTTAAAATTGGTTTCTAACTGCTGCGTGGTGTATGACAATATCAGAAAGTGCATTGTGTTATTTTATGAGGAGAACAATGTATCGGAGCTTGAAATTCGCAAAGCGCTTGAAAAATCTTTTCCGCGCTATATGGTACCAACGGTTTATCGCGTTATGGATGAACTGCCGAGAAATACCAATGGCAAGATAGATCGTTTGAGATTAGCTAATATGCTGTGACGATAAATAATAAAAGGAAAGAAGGAAAGAGTCATGGGAAAAATCATGGAAATATTGAAGGAAATACGGCCGGAGTTTGATTTTAGTACCAGTGAGAATTTTATTGAAGACGGATATTTGGATTCGTTTGATTTGGTTACGTTGGTATCAGAATTAGATTCTGTTTTCGAAATATCCATTGACGGACTGGATATTGTGCCGGAGAATTTTGAAACCGTAGAGGCAATAGCTAATGTAGTAAGGAAAAATGGGGGAGCCATATGATTACTTCCTTCAGTAAGAAAAGAATTTCAGGGATGCTTACTGTAATGCCTGAAAATGAATATGATTATGATGAGGAAACAAAACCATTTGCCAATCTCCAGACAAAAAGATTGAAAAAAATCATGGGATTTGGCAAGAGGAGGGCAGCCAAGGCAGATTCTACAGTGTCTGATTTCTGCATATTTGGTTTAAATTATATGCTGGACAGAGAATACATTAAAAGAGAAGAAATTGGGGCTATTGTTGTTACAGGATTAACACCGGATTATTTTATTCCTCATGTGAGCAATATAATTCATGGAGAATGTGCTTTGCCGCAGGATGTGATATGTATGGATATTCCCCAGGGGTGCGTGGGGTTTATGCTGGGAGCGCTGCAGGCATTTATGCTGCTGGATGTGATGGAAGATAAAAAGGTAGTTGTTTTCAACAGTGATGTATTATGCCGCAAGAATCGGGAAACCCAGCTGACGTCTGCCTCGTTTGGCGGAGATGCAACGGCAATTACTGTATTTGAAACAGATGAAAACGCATCGGATATATATATGAACTTATATAATGACGGGACAGAGAGAAACGCCCTGATTATGCACGCAGGCGGATATAAAATGCCACGCAGCCCGCAAACGGCTATTCCAGTGGACATTGGGGACGGAACAATGAAGAGTTATGATGATTTGTGGATGGATGGCTCTAGGGTGTTTAATTTTGTGCAGAAGGAAGTTCCGCCTATGATTGATGAAATTTTGAAGTATGCCAATGTTAAAAAGGAAAAAATTGATTGGTTCTTATTTCATCAGCCCAATAAATTTATGCTTCAAAAGCTGGCGGACAAATTGGAAATACCCTGGGATAAGGTACCAATGAATGTGGTAGAGAATTTTGGCAATTCAAGCGGCTCTACGATTCCTGTTGCGATTACTCATAACCTAAGTCGTCAGATGAGGGAGAAAAGCTATCAATGCTGTCTCGCCGGATTTGGAGCCGGTCTGTCATGGAGTTCTATGATAATGGAACTTGGTAATTTGGATTTTTGCGAGATGATTATTTCTGGCTATTGAGGGGAAAGTTATGGAAGCTGTGTTTTGTGGAAGTGCGATTTTTTTGGCTGTATTATCTTTCTTTGCAGGAAGGCTATATGAGTTTTTTAGACTTATGGCGATTATGAGAGAGCAGAGTCGGGCAGGATATCTGATTGGTATATTGTCACAATGTGAAAAAGATAATGAAATGGCGGGAAGATGGCTTGATCCATATTTTCATAATAATAGATACAAAAAAATTGTAATTTATGGCGTAGGGGGGAAATATTATGAGAATTTTAGAAATCATATAAGAGATGAGATGTTTGATGAGATATTTTTAATGGACAGTAATGTGGAAAAGGTTCAAAAAAGTTTTTCAGAACACGTATATTGCCGGGAGGATTTAAAGACTCTTACATATGACGCGATTGTTGTCACATCTGTATCGCATTTTATGGAAATCCAGGACGAGTTGCTCAGTGTCTGGGGGGGTAAGAACATTGTGTCTTACACGGATATTGTTTTTAATGCATATAAAGAGATGGACTGTTAAAAAGGTGGAAAAAGATGGAGCAGGAAGAAATTTTGTATAATTGCAAGTCTTATGCATGTTACTTAAAAAATGAAGAAAAATTGTTAAAAAGCACTTCTGGCGGTATATTTCAAGGGATTGCGGAATTGGTAATTGAAAGCGGAGGTGTGGTTTTTGGAGCGGCTTTTGCAGATGATTTTGAGATTCGACATCAAGAAGTTCATACGATTGAAGAATTGGGGAAAATATTGAAGTCAAAATATGCTCAGAGCCGAATTGGAGATTGCTATATAAAGGTGCGCGAATATCTTCAAAAGGGGAAATTGGTATTGTTTTCGGGTACACCGTGTCAAATTGCAGGATTGAAGTCTTTTTTAGAAAAAGAATACGATGCTCTTTTGACTGTGGACTTAATATGTCATGGTGTGCCGAGTAACAAATTATTTCAAGAACATATTAATTTTTTGAACAAAAAGTATGGAAAGATATATGAATTTCAGTTTCGTGATAAACAGAACGGTTGGGATGAAGTGTCTGTTAGTTACAAGTTAAAAAATGGGAAGAAAATAGTGAAAGCATGGGAGGATGCATATTTTTATGGGTTTGATCATTATTACTTTCTAAGACCATGCTGTTATGAATGCGATTATAGAAAGATGAGGTCTGAATCAGATCTTACATTGGGAGATTACTGGGGAATAAAGGATCAACATCCTGACTTCTGGAACGAAAAAGGAATATCTGCAGTTATTGTAAAGAGCGCAAAGGGGGAAAGAGTATTTGAAAGATTGAAAGAAAGGATTATATGGGTTGATTCAACTGTAAAAAAGATTGCGAATTATAATGTTCTTGTTTTTTCGTCAATAGGAAAAAAGGTTGCCAGAAAACGATTTTATGATTTATGGAAGAATGGGGAAAAGAACCTTTCTCATATTTATAAGCTTATAGAACAGCCAAAACAATCTTTGAAAATTGGGGTTATAGGTGGGTATGCGTCAAGAAAAGCAATTATTTGCTGTAACAAATATGACTCGGGAATACAATTAGGATGGCATATTGCAAATTCATGCGTTTCCAGTATGATTGCCCCTGTGCCGGGAAAACCAATGGATATAGCGGATTTTGCCTTATCGAATGAATACAGGAAACAGTCAATAAAAAATGACATAAATAAACTGCTTCAGCATTATTTGAGTCAGAAAAATGATTATATAGTTATTGATTTTCTAGAGGAGAGATTTTCTGTCCTTTATTTGGAAAATGGTTTGACCATTACCGATAGCGAAGCTTTTTCTGAAATAGAAGATATGTTTCCAGTGCAGGTGCGTGAACGATTAACTATGCTTCAACTGCCGATTCATGAGTGGGAAAAGAATTGTCTTTCTTTTATAAAAATACTAAAAAGATACATGAGGCCGGAACAGATTATTCTAAATTGTACATATTTAACAGAATGCTATGGATGTGAAGGACCAGAGGAGATATTTGATAATTTAAAGGAAATAAGAGAAATAAATAAAAGATTGAGAAAATATTATCAGTTCTTTGCTGAAAACTATGAGGGGGTTCATGTGGTTGATATTCAAGATGCGGATACGAACTTTTGCGACAAAAATTTTAATCTTGGATGTGAGCCGGTTAATTTCAATATGGCACGGTATAGACAGATGAGAGATAAAATAATTGAAATTACAGAAATGTCAGGAGAGTATAGCTATGATTGTTGAAAAGGAATTATGTTGTGGCTGTGAAGCATGTCGGCAAATCTGTCCACTTGCATGTATTGATATGGTGTGCGATGAAGAGGGATTTTATTATCCGTTAATAAATAGTGAAAGATGCACATCATGCGGTATGTGTCGAATTGTATGCCCTGCCACAAAAAAGGAGAAGAGAATTGAAAAAGAATAAACGGACAATCGCTGTTGCCACATGGGTTGGCGATACATCTTTGAATTATGGTTCTGCTCTGCAGACTGTAGCAATGCAGAGACTGCTATTGGATTGTGATTGTAAGCCTATAACGATTAGAAATCATTTTGATTATAGCGGGAAATATGATGAATTGAAGAAAAGCATGTATAAGGGACTTTCTTATATGAAGGCGAAACGCTCCTTTGAAAAATGGTTCAAAAAAAATGCTCGGATATCAAAAAAATGTTTTTGTACAGAAGACGTAATCGATTATGTCTTTGACAGATGCGATATATTGTTGAGCGGGAGTGACGCTATATGGAATCAAAAATGGGCGTCGCCATTGTTTCTTTGGGATTTTGAAAAACTACAGGATAAACCTAGAATGGCATATGCGCCTAGCATACAGAGCGGAGAAGTTACATATGCGAATATGAGAGCAGCATTAGAGAGGTATAGTTTTATAAGTGGGAGAGAGAGCAAGGTAAAAGAGTTGCTTTTGCCATATACGGATAAGGAAATTTTTATAGTATTAGATCCTACTCTCGCTGTCGAGGAAGAGTTTTGGAAGAGAAGGAGCGCTCGTCCATTGATAAAAGAAAGATATATATGCTGCTATATTTTGAGTAAAATAGAATATCATTGGATTTCTATTGAAAAAATAAAGAAAAAATATAATGCGGACCGCATTGTGTTTATCAATACAGATAATATAGATGGCAAGGTGGGCTGGCAATCAGGATATCGAATGAATGATTACAAAAAAAATGTAGGACCGGCAGAATTTATATCGCTGATAAAAAATGCTGTTGCCGTTTGTACGGATTCATTTCATGGTGTGTGTTTTTCAATTATTTTCAGAAAGGAATTTTATGTGTTTGAACGCGTAAAACAATTTGCTTTGGAAAATGAATATAGGTTTAACGATCTATTTAGACGATTAGGAATTGGAAATCGAATTATGGCAAATAATCGAGATATTGATTTAGCAGAGGAAATTGATTGGAAATTGGTAGAAGATAGATTGAAAGGTGAACGTGAAAATTCTATTTGCTATTTGAAAAATGCAATAAAGTCTATTTCAAAGAAGGGGATGATTTAACATGGATGCAGCTATCAATGGTGTGGAGTTAACGGGAAATTCTGCTTGTGTTCCGTTCGATGCAGAACTAAATAATGATTTTGACTCTTGGGTGGGAGATAGGAGTTTGAGAATGAGAATATCACAGATAAGTAAATATATATCTGAAATAAAGAAAAATGCTATTTCTAAAATTTATACAAATTACTATGCTAATCACCCGGAGGAAGTGGAATATGATGTGATTAGAGAATCTCAAGCAATTGTATTTTCATACTGGGATAGTTCTGTACGGAGAATATTTTTTTATGTTTCTGATTTGAATCAGTTATGTAAAATGTTAATGAACCAAGAAGAAGGCTCTATTATTGACTATATTGGTAAATGTGATGACACGTTTTTGGAAACTTTAAAACAGTCTGGCTTTTATAAGTTTAGTCGTTTTTTAAGGCTTTCAAATCGGAATCTGACACATATATTTGATCCGATTTCAAACCCTTATGGGGAATATATGAGCAGATTCCTTGAATCCAAAGAAATTGAGAAAGCATGCCAGGGAGATTTGGAAGAACTATATAATTTACTTTTAAGGACATTTGATAATCGTACAAGTCATTTTCAGAGTAAAGAAGAATTGGCAGAAATAATTAAGCAGGGTCATGTTCTGATACATAAGAAAAAGGAGAGGATAGTGTCGTTTATTATATTTTATTTTCAAGGGAAAAAATTCTACACAGCGCACATATTGAATGGGGCAGAAAATCATATTGCTTTATGTATGTATGCCCAGGCGGCCCAAATGGCTATTGAGTCAGGCTGTACATATGCCTATTCATGGGTTGAAGAAAATAATAAAGTTAGTTTGCGATCAAATCAACTGAAACAGAGTTTTCCGGATGGAATGACAGATACAATATTTGTGAAAGGAGAATTAGCTTTATGATGGAAGAAGTGGCAAAAATTGTTCGTCAGGCGTTAGCGTTGGGAGAGGATGTGTTTATAAATGAAGAGACATCTCATGAAAATTTACCTGAGTGGGATTCTTTTGGTCAGATTGTTTTATTTCGACAACTGGAAGAACACTATGGTTTGAAGTTTACATTTGATGAGATGATTCAAATGGAGAATGTAGGACAGATATGTAAAATTCTTATGGCTAAAAGGAGAGGATTAGAATGATGATTAAAAAAATTATGAGAGTTATTTTGACTGTTGCGATATGTATAGGAATTTGCACTGCTTGTGGAAAGCCTTCTGATAAGCAGTCTGAAAAATTAGTTATTGCTTATCAATGGGGGCTTGCATATGCTCCACTTGAAATAATGAGGCAGGAAAATTTAATTGAAAAGCATTATGATGGAAAGATTGAAATTGAGTGGAAAACATTGAATGGTCCTGCTGAAATTTATGAGGGAGTTATTGCAGGAAATATTGATGTGGCACATTCTGGAGTAGGACCGTTCCTGATTAATTCTATGAAGACAGGAGAAATAAAAATGTATTCAGCTCTTGCAGCTCAGCCAATGGGGTTAAATACTACAGAAGAGAGAATTCAATCTATCAAGGATATTCAAAGTGAAGATAAGATTGCTTTAGTTGGATGGGGGACAATCCAACATGTGATGTTGGCTATGGCATGTGAAAAAGAATTGGGCGATCCACACGCTTTAGATAATAATATTGTGACAATGTCTCATCCGGATGGTATGCAGGCTTTGTTAGCTGGGAGTGTTCCCTGCCAGTTGACAACATCTCCTTATTTTTTAAAGGAATTGGAGAATGACAAAATTCATGAAGTAAGTGACGTGGCTGATGCATTTCCCAAAGACGCAACCATTATTGTAGGGGCTGTCTCTACTAGATTTCATGATGAGAGGCCGGAAGTTTATAGCGCCTTGACTGAAGCGATGGAAGAAGCCATGGATATTTTAAATAATGATAAAGATAAAGCGGCAGAGATGCTCTGTCAAAAGGAGAATGTGACAGCGGAGAAGATGAAAGAGTTTTTGTCAGCAGATGGAGCAATTTATGATATGAAACCTCATGGAACAATGGAAATAGCTGAATTTATGAAACGAGCTGAATTTATGGATAAATCGCCGAAATCTTTAAAAGAGATTTGTTTTGAAAACTTGTTAGACTGAATAGATGGATTGGAATTGACAATATACAGGTAAATACGAGAAATGGAGTACAGAATGAAAAGGGGATTAAATATATTTCTGGTAATCATAGTATTAATTTTTTTATGGCAAATTTGTTATTGGAGTGGAATTTTCCCCCAAATAATGTTTCCATCAATTGGAGATATAGGTCAGGCACTTATAAAGGGGATTAAACAGGATGATTTACTGGCTTCTATTATCTTTTCTCTTCGTTTGATTGGAACAGGATTAGTTATTGGTATATTTTTGGGCTTTATGTTCTCAGCGCTGGCAATATTGTCCAAACATTTCTGTATGGTATATGAAGCAATTATTATTTTGTTTGATCCGTTGCCAGGTGTTGCGCTTTTGCCATTGGCGATATTGTGGTTTGGCACTGGTGAGATGACAACAGTTTTTATCATAGTTCATTCCGTACTTTGGCCAATCTCTCGAAGTGTTATTGATGGTTTTCGCTCTACGCCGGCTATTTATATTGAATATGGCTTAAATATGGGACTGTCAAAAGCGAGATTAATTACGGATATATACATACCAGCATCTCTTCCGTCTATTATCTCGGGCTTAAAAGTGGGGTGGGCAAGGGCGTGGAGAGCTCTTATTAGTGCGGAAATGATTTTTGGAGTGTCGGGCGCTGTAGGTGGACTTGGCTGGTTTATTTATATTAAGCGGTATCAGATGGATACAGCCGGAACCTTTGCAGCACTGGTTGTCATTATGGTTATTGGGCTCATTGTGGAGCATGTGTTATTTGCCAGTTTGGAAAAAAGTACTATACGGAAATGGGGAATGATTCAACATGAATAATAGACTAATAATTTCAGATTTGAAGAAAAAATATGATAAGTCAGAAAAGATTGTTTTGGATCATTTTTCGTTGGAAATGGATGAAAAACAATTTTTGTGTGTATTAGGACCATCGGGGTGCGGTAAGACTACTCTTTTGAGATGTATTGCCGGATTTGAAAATTATGAAGGAACAATAACACTCAATGGAACAGGGATTACAAAGCCAGGACGTGATAGAATAGTTGTTTTTCAGGATTTTAACCAGTTGTTTCCGTGGAAAAATGTAATGGGAAATATTAGCTATGTTTTGAAAACAAAAGGAGAAAAAAACAAAAAGAGACGCTTGATAATTACAGAGGAGATTCTTCAAAAAGTAGGATTATATGAATGCCGGAATTTGTATCCCTATCAGTTGAGTGGCGGGATGAAGCAACGTGTGGCAATCGCAAGAGCTTTAGTACTTCAACCGGAATTTATATTGATGGATGAGCCATTTGCAAGTTTGGATGCCATGACAAGGAGAAAACTTCAAGATGAGTTATTGAGTAAATATGAGTCAGAAAATAGTTCTATCTTGTTTATTACACATAATATTCAGGAGGCTTTGATTTTGGGAACAAGAATTGTTGTTCTGTCACAGGATGGTAAAATCATAGTTGACATACGAAATGATCTTCCCAAGCCGGTAACTCCAGAGACAGAGGGGTATGGGGAACATTGGAGCAATTTACTTTATGCATTGGAGAATGGAAAAACGAGGTAAAAATATATGTTGATAGAAGAATATTTGGAAAAGCATGCACAGGAAAATCCGAATAAAATGGCATTAGCCGTACTGGACGAATGTGTGACATATAAAGAATTGTGGGAATATGTCAAGTGTTTGGCAACTTATATGAAATCTCACTTTCATATAAAAAAAGGAGATTATGTTGTGATTCGGTCATCACAAACTATGGAACATATTATTGTGTATTTGGCAATTCATTTATCAGGAGCGATTGCAATTCTTTTGGAGAAAGATGTACCCAGACAAACATTAGAGGATATTATTAAGCAGACATCATCTTCATTGTTGTTTTCATGGCAAGCTGAGACAGTTTATGATATGATTTTTGTATATTGTTTATCAAATTTGAAAAAAGATTTAATAGAAATGTGCGATACAATACACTTGGAAAAATGGATAGATTTTCCTAGAGCCACAGATATGGCTGATGTTATATTTACTACTGGTACAACGGGGCATTCAAAAGGAGTCATGCTATCTCATGGAAATCTATGTGCAACAGCAGAGAACCTGATATATGGATTTGAAATGAAGAAGTCTGACTGTATGGTTGTGGTAGGTCCATTGAATCATGCAAATTCAATACGGAAAGTATATACCGCGATTATTGTTGGGAGTAGTGTGGTAGTGTTGAATGGAATGAGTTCTATTAAAAACTTTTTTGTTGCTTTAGAAAAATATCCAGTTAATAGCCTTTGTTTGCCTCCTTCTGCCGTACAGGTGTTGATTCAAGTATCTGGTTATAAACTATCAGAATATAACAATCAGATCGAATACGTAGAAAATTCAACGGCTCCCATGCCGGAGAATCTTCGAAAAAAAATGATTGAAATGTTGCCAAATTCCAGACTTTATAACGGATATGGGTCTTCGGAGGCTGGTTCAATAGTAATTTATGATTATAATCATATAAAAAAAAAGGCAGGCTGTATAGGAAAACCGTCATATAATGCCAAATTGTTTTTTGTGGATGAGAAGGGAAATAGAATAAATGCTTCAAGAGAATCTCCTGGATTGATTGCTTGTGATGGTAAAGTTAATATGCAGGGATATTTGGGAGATGAAAAGCTTACTCGGCAAGTATTAAGAGATGGATGTGTATATACTAACGATATAGGGTATTTAGATAAAGATGGATTTGTTTATTTAGTGGGACGCAAAGATGATGTTATTAATTTGGGAGGGTTGAAAATTTCTCCGACAGAAGTGGAGGAAATTGTGGAACAATATAAGAATGTGAGAGAATCATTGTTAATAGAAGTTTCAGATTCATTGCTAGGAACTTACTTGAAACTATTAGTAGTACCTATTGGTTCTCTAGAGACACAAGAACTGATGAAGTATTTGCGAGAAAATTTGGAGTATTATAAGGTGCCAAGAGTGATTGAATGTGTAAAGGAAATCTCGCACACTTATAATGGTAAGAAAGATCGCAAGTTATATACTAAGTAGTATGTTGTGTATATTCCGACCAGTGAGCAGCATCTGTACGATCATTCAGAGCCACCTTTACGAAAGGTGAGCCAATTCCATATTTTTTCTTATGATGAAAACGGCACATGCTCGTGTGACTATTATTATAGGAGTTTTGCATGTGTTTCATCCTTCTCCCGGTAATAGTTGTCGGCACAGTAGATGATTCAGTTGGCGAGAGTTGCCCTGTTTAGAAAGCATAAGCGACCATAAAAAGCTCCTGTATTTCACAAAACCTGTTAGTTTGTGGCGTTTTACGCCACAAACTTGTGCTAGACAACAATTGACATCCGGACTGTGGGAAGTGTATAATGAATTATACAAGTCGTGAGCGAACATATTTGTATATGCGCAATATCATAGTTACAGAACAAGGAAAGCACAGAGGGAGGACATGGATGGGAGAGGAGAACATTCAGGATAAGGAGCATAATGATAGCGTGTCTGGCAGCATGGCTGTGCTCCACGCCTTTCAGACCACAGAGGGGATGGAGGGACTGGACCAGGCCAGCAAGGAGCTGTATAAGCACAAGGAAGTGCTGGCAATTATATTGAAGGGCGTGGTGAGGGAGTATGAGTCCTATAGCTATTCAGAAATCATGGATTTCATTGAGGCGGATTCCATAACGGATTCCGAGTTTGTATCGCCGGGACACAGCGACATTGACAACCGTATCATAGGTGATGATAAAGAGTTTAT
>CANRJU010000008.1 GCA_947631075.1 uncultured Lachnospiraceae bacterium | reverse complement strand
TTCGGCTATATCCTTCCCACTACCGGGCGGATTCGGGACTTTCACCCGTTAGAAACGTGCGCCGCCGGGCGCACAATTCATACATCAAATAAAACTTCATTTGAAGTTTTATTTGATGTTTTATTTGACGTTTTATTTTTCTTTCCATTTCTTCTATTCTATCTGCTTAAAATGGGTGTAGACATATTTGTATATCTCTTCCCGGTAAGCTTCCAATCGCTCAAACATACTGTCCGGAATCTCTTTATAGAGAACATTTTTGATTAAAACATAAATTGCCGCCCTAGTTTCCTTCTTAACTGTCCAGTGATTCATACTGGTAATTTTCTCTTTTATCTTCTGCAGAAGATCCTTGGACATCTTCTTTATCTTATCGATATCGCTCTTTGACAGGTTTTCTGAGAAAAGCAAGTCATAAATGGAAAGCTCTTCATCACTGGAAAAACCTTCTCGGACATAACGCTGTTCTTCCTCTGACATACTCTTTGCCAGATTCATGAGTTCCATGAAAGTTTTCTCTATGGTTGTCCGATCCTGCTCCGCATTATAAGTTTCGATGATACCCATATAGCGAACATAGTAATCCACGCGTGACGGATTCACCGCCACCATCTTGGACAATCGCTCTTGCACCAGATCATTAAGATCCTTAATCATCAGATTCTTTCTTTTCACCTTTGCAAACTCTGCCGCCAGCAAATCAAAATCAATCTTACTAATATCAAAGCGCCGGGATTCTACCAAGCCTTCTCCATCCTGATGTTCGATTTCCACATTTTCATTAATGATATGGTTGATCTCCACCATCAAATCTGTCGTATCAATATGCTTACGTTTCTTCTTCATCTCATGGAAAATGGCACAAATAGCATCCGTCTGATTGCGAACCTCCTGCGTAATATCGTCGCGGTCAAGATACTTAACCAGCCTGCTGATTTCATTCGCATATGTATCAAAGGATTTTTTAGTCTTCGAATCAGAGCACATTGCTTCCGCCCCATCTTTAAGCAAAGCCATCTTTTTAAAATTCTCTGCCTCAATCAGCGCAGCCAGATTAAATTCATGCTCTGTCAGCAATTGCTTTGCATCAGTTACGGCTCTCACAATCTGCTTAATCAGCTCTTCTTTATCAACAGTAGGATCAATATGTGTCTGTCCGTTCTTATTAGCTGTATAATCATTCAATGCTTTCTTCAATGCCCTGACAATCCCGATATAATCTATGATGAGGCCGTTGCTCTTACCCGCAGCTACACGGTTCGCCCTGGCGATTGTCTGCATCAAAGTATGTGCTTTTAACGGCTTATCCAGATAAAGGCAGGAAAGCGTTTTCACATCGAAACCGGTCAGCCACATCGCACATACGAACACAACACGGAAATTGCTTTCGGAATCCTTGAATTCCTTATCCAGCTCCCGCTTCTCCATCTTTGTCCTGTGCGGCAGAATATCCAGATCCCACTTCTTAAAGGTCTGAATCTCATTCTGTTCCTGGCTAATGACCACACACACCTCTGTGTCCTTCATCCACTTCAGTTTGCGCGACAGCTCCATCTGCTCCTGATCCGATACGATGCCCGCAATCTTTTGTTCAAGCGCTCTGATTTCCTCATGCCAGTATTCCTGAACATAGTTATACATACGGACACAAGTAACCTTATTTAAGCAGACAAACATAGCCTTTCCTGTAGTCCACAAATCACTGTAATGCCCGACAAAATCTTTTGCAATCGCGCGAAGGCGCGGCTCTGCCGTCAAAAGATGTACTTCCTTTTCAAACTCATGCATCACCTTTTCTGCCTGATCCGGATTCAGATCCGCTTCTTCAATCGCATCTAAAATCTTATCTGTGATATCCGGATTTTTGATTTCCTTTATCTTCTCGCCACGGTTCTCATAATAAAGCGGCACTGTAGCCTTATCCTCCACAGCACGCTTAAAATCATATACGGAAATATACCCGCCGAACGTTCTGGCTGTAATCTCATTGGACGACAACAGTGGCGTTCCAGTAAAACCGATTCGAGATGCAGTAGGAAGTAACTTCTCAATATTGTCAGCAAACACGCCGTACTGACTGCGATGTGCTTCATCCGAAATAATGAGAATATCATGATCCGGATAGATAGGTGGTTCATCTGGTTTATTAAAATTTTGAATCGAGGTGAAAATAAAACTCGGATTTCCTTTCAGTTTATTGATCAAATCCGTACCACCAGTAGCCATAAACTTCTTTCCTTCAGTCTTACCCAGGAATCCGCATGACTCAAAAGTGCCACAGATCTGCTTATTCAATTCAATACGGTCTGTAATCACAACGATAGTCGGTGATCCTGAAAATTTCCTGCGGATCTTCTGTGACAGGAACAGCATCGAATAGCTCTTTCCGGATCCCTGTGTATGCCAGAAAACACCCAGCTTTCCTTCACGAAGCTGCCGCTCCCCATAAGCTTTTACGGCCTCATTAACTCCCAGATACTGATGATTCCTTGCTAGGATTTTGACAGTCTTCCCGTCGGAATGATCATAAAGGATGAAGTTCTCATATAGGTCAAGGAAATTCTCCTTCTTGCAGATACCCCGGAGCATGGTTTCCAGCGCCACGCTGCCTTCATCATCCTCGGACAGACGTTTCCACTCATGGAAGAATTCATATTTGCTGCCAAGCGTTCCTATCTTAGCCTCCATACCATTAGAGAACATAAGGAAGGCATTGTAGTAGAACAGAAATGGTATTGTGTCCTGGTAATCTGTGTAGTTATCTGTATAGGCGTTCTCAACGTCTACATCATTCCGCTTCAATTCTATGAACAACAGTGGCAAACCATTTACAAATCCCACAATATCTGTACGCCTGCGGTAAAGATCTCCGTGTATTTTCAATTCCTTCACAGCAAGGAAATAATTATTACCCGGCTCATTAAAGTCGATTACAATAGCCTTCTTTTCTTCTGTCTTTCCGTTCGGCTTCTTAACGGTCACAGGAATCCCATCTCGGATCATGAAATACTTTTCTTCGTTGATCTGAAGTAACGATGCTGAAGACAGATATGATGAAAGCGTCTGACGTGCTTCGGTAATCTGTTCATCTGTGATCCACGGATTTAGATTTTTCAAAGCCTGATTAAAATAACGCCATAAGACAATCTCATGGTAATTTTTCCTGCCAAGTGTACCGTTCTCTCCAAGCACTTCCGTATTATAAGCAAAGACGACATCCCACCCCAGCTCATCATGCAAGAGAGTTGCCGCACTGTCTTGAACAAATACATTTTCAGAGTATTCATATTTCATAAAGGATGCCCTCCTTGTAATCATTCTGAGGTTTATACGGGCCTCACAGTTCTATTTCGCCCGACATAAGCTTTGGAAGTAAGCGGTCGCGGGCTTCTCCAGCAATTATAATCTCATCCTGCAACATATCAATGCAATTTTGTATGTTCTCGAAGAAATCAACAAATAACCTTTGTAGTTTTACATCCGGAATCACAACATCAACAATATCAAGCACATCTGGTCTTAGATGAAGCACATTAGTTCCGTTAGCGAAACGCGAAATAACTTCACTATATCCACCATAATTGAGTAATGCATAATAGAACAATGGTGAACCCTCTACCGGAACAAGTTTGATCAGGTCCATTGAGATCATCGCCTTAGCACGAAGATTTGGTACAATGGCAACTCTGCCAACCGTCCTTCTCTCCTTTGTCATGTCGGTAACTCCCATGATAAGATCATAGGGTTCAACAAGTTGGTCATCATTATATTTACCAGTGTAATGCTTTTCCTGATTCCGATTATATCCTCCATATGGCCTAATATTTGATAGATTAATCATCAGCAGACCATCTTTTTCTGACAGTTCTTTTGAAGAATATGACCTCCCGCGAACAGCCCTAAGAACTTTTCCAAGTGGTTTTTTCTGCCATCCAGCAGGAACTCCACCTACGTTTTCAACTTTCTCATATCCCGGAAAACGCAGATCCACAAACCACTCTTTATACAGTCTCTGCGCTGCTTCCTCCAGTAATTTGATTTGCTTCTGATTATTTTCAATCAAATCGTCGTAAGCAGCAAGCGTATCTACAATCTTACTTTGCCGAATCTTATCCGGAACACATATTTCCATATTCCGGAGAGATGTCAAACTTACCGTTCTCTGCGCTGCACCTATCGCAGCTACATCCGCTTTGGCATAAAAGTCCTTCGTGAGCATTATGTAAAATAAGAATCTCGGAACAATTTTTTCGCTATCAGGACGAAGAATTGCTATATGCCTTTGGAATACAAAAGCCTTATCCTCTTTCATAAAAACAGGGATTCCAAAGGAACCTACTACAGAATACAATACATCGTTCTTCCTTGCCTTCCTCTTTTCATCAAGCCGGTCATAATACTCCTGCGGAACAAATAATACATCACTAAAATCAAACTGATTGGTAGCTGTCATATTGGATATTGTAACAAAAGGAATTCCTGTCTCTGCTTTGGGCGGTGGTTGATGATCTCCATCTGCAATGGAGCTACAACATTCCGATAATTTCATTTTTACCCATTCACTCATAATCCCATCTCCTTTAAGTTTTTTGAGATGGTCTCCATCAATTGATTACTTTCCTCCTGTAATTTCAGCAGTTCCTCATGGATTTCACCCATACGCTCATGAAAATCAACCCCATCATCTTTAATCGGTGCCACACCCACATATGCTCCAGGTGTCAACGACCAACTCTTTCCTTCAATTTCTGTCAAATCAGCAATCTTACAAAGCCCAGGAATATCCTGGTACTCGCCATCACCGAATTTACTGTAAAGCCATACTGCTTCCTTTGCTATCGTGAGCTGTTCTTCCTTCTCGGCAATCTGCTCATCAAATACAGCCTGAATCTTTTTCTTATCCTTCTTAGCCGCAGAATCAACTGCTGCCTTAGCTTCACTTCTCAGCTCTTTCATACTGTCCTCTTGGCCATGGAGAATTTCATCAAAATTCCCATCTCCCAGAACAGAATGGTATTCCTCTATAAGCTGCTGATACTTATCTGTCTCTCCTCGATACAACCATACTATGGCGTTCATATTTTTCAGTTGCCAGTCGTTCCATTCATTTAAAGTACGGTCCACAACTGTGAAATAATTTCTGGCATCAATAAACAGTACCTTATCCTTTAGATTCTCCGCCTTTCCCTTATCAAAAAACCATAAGCTGCAAGGCAGACTCTTTGTGTAGAAGAAATTATTTCCAACACTGATCATCACATCCACATGACCGGTTTTAATCAGCTTCTCTCTGATATCCTTGTCTTTACCCTGACTGTCTGTTGCTGACGATGCCATAACAAAACCAGCTCTTCCGGTTTCATTCAGATACGCATAGAAATATGAAATCCACAAATAGTTTGCATTGCCGACTTCATTCGCCTTATTCACGCTTGGCAGTCCAAACGGCAACCTTCCGGCATTCTGAGCCGCTTCCGCTTTTACCTTGTCCACATTGAAGGGCGGATTCGCCATTACATAATCACAGCACCCGGCCAGATTATGAGCGTCATTATAAAATGTATTGGCTTCATTCCCTGATTTGATTACACCAGTCAGTCCATGAACCGCCATATTCATAAGACAGAGCTGGGCATTATATTCAACCTTCTCCTGCCCATAAAACGTCATTGTCCTATTAGCTGACATTCCCTTACTATTGACAAAATCACCAGATTGCACAAACATACCGCCGCTGCCACAGGCAATGTCCGCCAGAACGCCGGAAGTCGGTTCCAGAATATTTACAATCATTTTTACCAGAGACTTAGGTGTGAAAAATACGCCGTCATCAGACGCCACCGCCGGCGCAAACTTACTGAGAAAATATTCATAGATGCGCCCGATCACATCGCCGCCCACATCGTCAAGTGCATTATTATTAAAAATACGCAACAATTCCGCCAGCAAATCATCAGCGAAATTGGCGTATTCTTTCGGAAGAACACCTGCCAATTGTTCAGATTGAGCCTCAACCAGCTCCATCGCATGGTTCACGACCTCACCCAGACTGTTCATCTGCTGCCCGTTCTCAGCCACGATATTTGCTGCCTTGATATCTTCTGGCAGATTCACCAGATATGAGTACTGTGCTTCTTTTGGAAGATACAGCGCACTTTTCTCAGCGAAGTCTGAGGCTTCCACAGGCATCACACGACCATTCCGAACAGGCCTGTCCTTCATGATTTCTTCTTCCACTTTCTTAAATCTGCTATATGCATATCTCAGAAATAGCAAGCCGAGTACCGGCATACAGTACTGTTGAGAAGTCAGCTTCGATCCTGCACGGAGCAGATCTGCTGATTCCCAAAGATCAGCTTCCAGTTTTTTAATACTTTTATTGTCCATTATCATTCCTCCGACGTTTATCGGTCACAATATATGTTACTCATGTATCATTTCCATATATTCAGCGTTTCGCTTTGCTTTTTGCAAATCATTGTATTCAGTTTCACTTATCATGTATATGTTTTTATTCTGTGGTCTGGATATAAGCACTTTTATTATATTCAAAGCATGCCCCTGTGTCAATGAAAATAACAGACTTTGCACCGGCAATTCCACGGTGAAAAATGTAATTTGAAATTTCCCCTATTCATGGTGGAATTAAGGAGACTTTAGCATAGCAGCCAATTCGGACATTGATTCGGACATTGATTCGGACACTGATTCGGACATTGATTCGGACATTGCCACCTCGCGTCTTGGCATATCTGTATCCAAAAAAATCAAACAAATAAGGATCTTTGAATATCTGGTTTGCCATATCTGAATCCATCGGTGGTAATGCAACCGGAAAATTATTGACCGTCTTTCCGGTACGCTCCATCAATCTGTTCTGAATCTGCAACTCCAGAATCGCTTTACTCCATCCATTTTCTATCGTTTTACCAGCATACCATATGCGTTCTTCCTCCGTTTTTAGTTTGTCCATTAATGATATATTTGTACGCCACGGTATTTGTGCAACGACCCGTTGCACAATTTCATAGTCCGGCCAGCACTGAGCAAATTTTCGCATATACTTAATATTTCTTGGGGAAAATCCAGACATGTCAGGAAACGCTTCCTTCAAATCTTTTGCGTGCGGATTTGTTCTTTAATTTTCTCAATAAACTGCATATAGCTATCGCTCATTTCAGATAAATTTGGAGCAACTGGAAATATGACTCCATCCGTATTTTCCCCATGTGCTTTCGGTTATCCATGCATATTCACCACCTGTTTTTCACTCACATCTCAAGAGAAATTACTTCTCCTGAGTAGCATTTTTACATCCTTATCACGTATTATTTTATCATGCTGTTTTTATATTTTCAATATTGGTTTATAGTAAGACATTACACCGGCAATTCCACAGTAAAAACTGTAATTTCATCCCTGCTCTCCGCCTGAATCACGCCGCCGTGGCGCTCTACGATTTCTTTCGCGATGGCCAGTCCCAGCCCCGCTCCGCCGGTCGATGAGCTGCGGGAGGAATCCAGACGGAAAAATTTTTCAAAAACACGCTTCAGGCTTTCTTCCGGAATAGTCCTCCCCTGATTTGACACCTGAATCTGCACCCGGTCCGACTTCCGGCGCAGGCAGATGCGGATAGTCGTCTCCGGATAACTGTAATTGATCGCGTTGCGGATCAAATTGTCGAGAACCCGCTCCAGCTTTCCAGGATCGCACTGTACCTGAACGCCGGGCTCCAGCTCTGTCTTACAGCCTATATCCTTTTCCGCCAGAATCGGCTCAAATTCACTGGCGATTTGCTCAATCATAAGCGAGAGGTCGATTTTTTCTTTTTCCAAAGTCATCACGGTCAGATTAAATCGCGTGATTTCAAAAAAATCATTGATCAAATCCTCCAGATGCTCTGCCTTTGACAGAGCGATGCCCGTATATCGCTCCCTCATGCTCTCTGCCAGATCCGGCTCGTCCTGAAGCAGAGATAGATACCCAATTACACTGGTCAAAGGAGTTTTCAGATCGTGCGCCAGATAAACAATCAAATCATTTTTCCGCTGTTCCGCCTCCCGCGCCTCGTAATCCTTGCGCAGCGCCTGCTGCCGTAGATCGTTCAAGCGGTCCTGTATCGTCTTAATCGCATCCGGCAGAATGACCGGCGTCTCCATATCCTGCAGCAAATGCTCCGACGCCCCCGCCACTGACTGAATGTAAGCCGACAGCTCCCGGATGCAGAGCAGGGCAAAAAAAAGCGCGCCCACGCAGAGGACTAAAATCGTCAGAACCCCGATTCTCTCATGCGCCCAGTGCAGCTTTTCCCACAGGGGATCCTGGCTCTGCCAGACGCGTCTCCGCAGCAGCAGATATGCTAAAAGCTCTGATCCAAACAGCGCCAGCGCATAAATTTCCATTCGTATCAGATATCGTTTTAATATGGCTTTCGTATAATTTTTTTCACTCAATGGTATCCCCTCTCCCCTGAATTGTCCTGTTCTATTACCGTTTCCATGTTTTTCATTGTATCCCTTTTTGAAAAAAAGCGCAATGCGGGGAAGCCAGATATAAGAAAATTGTAAGGATATTTTAAAAGGCGCGCTCCCAAATAAAATTTGAAATATATAAATTTTGAAATATGAAATTTTCTAAAAATGTTTATTTTAATGACCTGACATTTCAAAACGACGGGATTATAATGTTTGTATCAATAGCGCAAGATTAAATCTTGCAGTACCGAACGGAGGGTGAATTATGAATATCTACGATTTCAAAATCAAGACACAGGATGGGAATGAAGTATCACTCAGTGATTATAAGGGGAAGGTCCTTCTCATTGTGAACACGGCGACCGGGTGCGGGTTCACGCCGCAGTATGACGAGCTCCAGGATCTGTACGAGCTTCACCAGAAAGATGGACTGGAAATCCTTGATTTCCCCTGCAACCAGTTCGGAGAGCAGGCTCCTGGCAGTGACGAGGAGATTCACAGCTTCTGCACCGGACGGTATGGCATCACCTTTCCGCAATTTGCCAAGATTGATGTAAACGGCGAAAATGCCATCCCGCTTTACAAGTATCTCACGGAGAATACTACATTCGCCGGATTTTCCGGTCCGATGGGACTTATGCTGAAGGGCATTGCCAAAAAGATGGATAAGGACTACAAAAATAATGGAAATATCAAGTGGAATTTTACAAAGTTTCTGATTGACAGAAACGGCGAGATTGCCGCCCGCTTTGAGCCGACAGAATCCCTTGATAAAGTAAAGGAAAAGGTCGAGGAAGCGCTGTAATATTTCAGAATGGAGGTCAATATGAAACTTGCAGTACGGTATTATTCAACCTAAAAGTCGTGTAATCAGTACTCAAAACATCAAAAGCCTGGAACCCCGAGCTTTTCGAGGAACAGCCTGTCTCGTGCTGTGATCTCTGTGGTCCACCGTCTGGAAAGGAGCTTCGTAGAAACGTTAACTTCCTCAACGGCATCGTACCATTGCAGCATCAGATATACAGGCGTATTCTTCATCCAGGATAACAGCTTCTTCTTGAGCCTGAGCTGCTCCGCGGATTCAAAGAAAAATTCGATCGTCTCCCGGCGCCTATACTTCAGAAGGCATTCAAACAGTTCTTTCTCGCAGTTTGATACCAGCGCAAAGTAACCGTGATATTTCTTTTGTGCTGCGATTGCCTCCTCATTGAAAGTGACCGTACATGCTGATCCATGGCGGCGGACGTGCAGGAACCTGTGGGCCTTCTTTGCCGCGCTGCTAATCCCAAGGGCCTGAAGCTGCTTCAAGGCATTCCCTATCGCGATGACGTCCGGCTGGTTGCCCGACAGTCTCAAAGAGGTTATGATAGATATCTTCCGACAGTCCATCCTCATAAGGGAGCGGATGCGTGAACTGCCAGGCCGTAATGCCCGGGAAGCTCTGTCCGTTTGTAGCAAGCAGGTACCGGGCAAGGGAAAGGATCTTCCTGGCTGTCCCCTGATCCGCAGAAGCATAAACAGCATCATCGATGCCGGAATATCCATCTCATCTGACGAAATTTCTAAACGATTTACATCAAATCTTCCATAGTTATACAAGGAAGTTCTTTTTCCTGTCTTAACTGTTTATCATTTGTAAAAAACATATCACATTTACTAACAACTGCCGTTGATATCTGTATATAGCATCTCTATACAACGAATTATTTTCCAGATAATAAATAATTGGTGCCGTATCAATGAATACACGCTTAAACCCTGTCATTATCTCTCAACTCCCTTACATAAGAGTCCGCATTCTGGCCCCGGCTCGTCGCTGGCATAACAAACTCATCCAGATTGATATCTCTCTTTTCGTGGGTACCTGTGTCGCCTAGCAATCCATTCACGCCACGCATAATCTGTATAACAAAACTCAGTTTATCTTCCGGTATTCTTTCCAATAATTCAAGAGCTTCTTTTCTGATTGCTGTCATACTCTAGCCTCCAATCATCATAATCCTCATTTTTACTTCACATTGTAAAAAAACGACACTTACTCTAGTACTTCTATATATTACAATAGTCTCACAAATACGTCAACCATCATTTCAAAATCTCACTCAATCGTATATCCCACTCCCCAGATCGTCTTGATATACTTCGGCTTTCTCGCGGGCTCGCCCATCTTTTCCCGGAGCCTCGCGATATGGGCCATCACCGTATTATTGCTGTCCAGATATTTCTCGCCCCACACCTTTTCATACAATTTCTCGGAGGAAACGACCTGTCCCTGATGGCGGCACAGATACCAGAGGATATTAAACTCGATCGGCGTCAGCGCCAGCTCCTTCCCGTTCAGGGTGCAGCGGTGATGCTCCTCGGAAATATGCAGCCCGCGGATATCGATCTCGTCCCTGTCGTCCTTCGCCGCGCCCGCCGGATTGTAGCGGGTGTAGCGCCGCAGCTGCGTCTTGACGCGCGCCACCAGCTCCAGCGGCTGAAAGGGCTTGGTCACATAATCGTCCGCGCCCAGCGTCAGCCCCGTGATTTTGTCCTGGTTCTCCACCCGCGCCGTCAGAAGAATAATCGGGAAAAAATGGCTCTCCCGGATTTTCTGGCACAGGGTAAAGCCGTCCATGTCCGGCAGCATCACATCCAGAATGGCCAGATCGATCTTCTCCCGCTCCACACATCCAAGCGCGTCCGCCGCATTATAAAATTTGCAGACCTGATAGCCGTCGTTTGTGAGATAAACCTCGACCAGATCTGCAATTTCCTTCTCATCATCCACTACTAAAATCGTCTCCGCCGCCATTGTCGTCTCTCCTTGTATTTCCTTCATTTTATCTTTTTTTATTAAAATTCACAATATGTGAAAACAAAATATAATAAAATTGTAAGAAATGGGCACATACAGAAAAAAGCCATCCCTTCAACTGACGGAACGGCTCTTTCCCTTATGATGTTATGTACGTTTACAGCGCATTTTTGATACAGGTCGTGGCGATTACAGCCAGGATGCCTCCGATGGAGGAACCTACCAGGTTTACCACTAACTGGTACACCCAGTCCACCTTTTCCTGTCCCTTATTCGGGAATGGCAGGATTGCGAACCAGACGCTGCTGAATACGGAACGCATGGCGTTCATGCTGAACCCGGTGCTGTTCAGGGAGAGGGACAGAAGCGCTACGGACGCGAAGCCCACAATTCCCACGATCAGAGCCTGATTGCCGCCCTTGAGGTCGCTGACGCCAGCAATGCAGATGAATACCAGGAACAAAAACACAAATGTCGCGATCAGCTCCTGAACGAAGTTCAGCGCAAGATTCTTCTTGGTCGGATAAGCAGAGAAGATACCGCGCTTCGGAGCGTCGCCGGAATCCTTAAAGGAATCCCAGAAGAAGATCATACAAATGATCATCGCCGCGCCCGCTGCCAAAAACTCCATCAGCAGATAGATCATGGCCTCTGAAAACGCCAGACCGTTCCAGATCATGCTTCCCAGGACAACGCCCGGATTCAGATAACCGGGACCTCCGAGAATAACGGAAACCGCCAGGCCGAATCCAACTGCCAGGCTCCATGCAAATACCAGCTCGATGTAATTCAGCGTAGAAACAAGGGTGCTTTTCAGGTTGATATTACACATGTACGCATAGCCGCCCAGAAGAAAAATCAGACTGCCTGCAAACTCAGAAAAGTACATCATAAAACCATTTCCTCCTTATGCTCTCTATTTTTCTTCCAGTATACCACATCCTGCCAATTTTGCATACATTTTTGTAAATTTTTTTTGCACAGGGTTTATGCAAAATTTTTTTGCATATATTTTTGTAAATTTTTTTTGCACAGAATTTTACATTTTTTTCACAAATACTTTATGCAAAATTTTTTTCGCGCATATTTTCTACAAATTTTTTTCATAAGTGACGAAGCTGTAGCCGCCCTCCTTATGTTCGCGCTCCGTCTCACGGAACGCCGTCCGGTCTATTTCCGGGAAGAAAACATCCCCCTCCGCCTCCCAGTCGAGCTCCGTGAGGCAGATGCGGTCGGCCACTGCCATACCCTCCTCGTAGAGCATGGCCCCGCCGCATATAAAGATCTCCGAGTCCTTTTCTATTTCCAGCGCCTCCGCGAGCGACAAGACCGTCCGGCAATTTTCCCCCTGCACGGAAATTGTCGAGGACAGAATATAGGTCCGGCGCCCCGGCAGCGGGCGGCCGATCTCCTCAAAGGTGCGCCGCCCCATCACGAGCGCGTGCCCCATCGTCAGCTCCTTAAAATGCCGCCGGTCCTCCGGCAGATCCCAGGGTATTTTCCCCTTATTTCCAATTACGCGGTTCTTCGCCACCGCCGCCACTAGAGTTATCATAATTCACCTCTTATCCGTCCTCGCGGGAGACAATCAGCTTCCACACATTGTATTTAACCTTCTTCCACTGCCACCGGCAGCTCCCGATAATCCCTTCCTTTTCACCGGACAGGTCAAAATTCTCCACAAAGGTCTCCGCCGCAGCCGCGTCGCCGGACATATGGGCGAGAAGCGACGTCATGCCCTGCTTTTCCCTCTCGTCAAAGACTGGCTTTCCGTCCGCGTTTTTGTGACGCTCGATATCCGTCTCCAACTGGACCGGCTCCCCGTCCTTCAGATAATAATTGATCACTTTGTTGTACGGAATACCCGGGTGGTCATAGCTGCTCTGCAGGTGAATCCGGTCCACATAGCCGCCCTGGATCACGCTGCTCGCGAAAAAGCCGCCCCCTGCCTGGTTTTCCAGAATATCCATGTACTTTTTCGGGCCGAAAAGATTGGAAAACTTAATTTCCAGATTGTACACCAGTTTCTCGCCATTTTTCCAGCCATTCTCATAATCGTCATACGCATTCCATTCACCCTCGGGATAGACAGACATGCAGAATTTAACGCCGCGGCTCACAACCGTAGACGGCCACTCCGCATCCTTGTCCATCAGGCGCGACACCCCGGCATATCCCAGTTCCTCGCACATGGCCAGGTAGCGTTTCATATCCTCCTCATATAAGGTCTGGGTTCCCTCAATCGAGTCGGAGCCATCGTAATTTCGGATGGATTTTTCTATAATCTGATCCAGCTTCTTCCAATCGGAGTCCTTCGCGTCCTTTCCCGCATCCGGGAAATACAGTTGAAAATGCGTCTCCGGGAACTGCTCGTCGGTCTTTTTTAAAAACTCCTGAACCTGCCGCTTCTTCGCCTCATATACGCAGAGGTTTTCCTTTTCTTCCGCCCTTGCCGCTTCCCACAGCTTCCTATCTGTAGAAGTAAAATTGGAAAACGCGACTTCCTTCTTCACCTGTTTATAGAGCGTGTCGTTCATCCCGCATCCCGACAGTATCAGGGCCGAGACAAACAGCACCGCGCAAAATTTTTTCTTCAATCTGAATCCTCCCTTCCTTAATGGGTGATTTTTAACAGTTTCCGGCACAGCAGATACAGACCAAAGACACTGGCCGCCCACAGCGCCAGATACAGTGCGATATGTCCCCAGACCTCCGCTTTTGCCGCATTGGATAACCCCGAGTCAAAATAATGATAAGAGGTCATTTCAAACAAAAATCCCCAGACGCAGGTGGCGGCGCACACGCTGATTCCCAGGCTCAGCACGTTCCGCGCCAGCTTTTGGGAGACCACCATCCCCATCCGCGCCGGGTCCATCCGCCGGACAGCCAGGTACGCGAGCGCCGTACAGATCAAAAATATGGCGATCAGCAGGACAAATATCGCGATCCAGTTTCCCGGATACCGGGCATTGACCCCGTAATTATCCGTTCTGAAGCTCCCCAGGGCGCTTCCTCCCAGTATGCCGCAGTACACAAATTTCCCACTCAAATGCTCATATAATTTGACGCCGATTCCCGCCAATCTCACCGTTGACAGGTTGTTGTACACGACCACGAAATACAATACCGCCGGAGCGACCATCACGCCCAGTCCCATAATCGTCGCCAGCACGGAGACATGGACCACGCTCTCCGCCAGGACATACACGGAATAGACAGCCAGGAGCATCGCCCAGACTAAGAACACCGTGCGGAGGGTATGCCACGGCGTATCGCCGGACAGCGCCGCCACATAATCCGGCCGCAGCATATTTCTCTTTACAATATCATGCTCAAAAGACAGGCGGACGATCATCACGCCGGTCCCCATCACAAGGCTGACAAGGGAAACAATGCCATAGCCCACTCCCGCGCGCATCATGAATTTTTCCTTCTGGGTAAAAGGCAGGGCCATCATGTACTCGCGCTTTCTCTTGCTCTGAAAATCCCGGAACTGAAAGCAGGCCATGAGTCCCAGAACAGCCGGCGCCAGCAGCATACTGGGCCCCAGCGTCCGATACAGGCTCACGCCGAACAGGGCCCCCGACTCCATCTGCTCGACCATCCACATCTCGTCCGGCCCGCTCATTGCGGGAAAAAAACCGATCATGCAGATATACTGCGCCAGGATGACCAAAAGCGCCCAGATCATGCCAATAAGCAGAAACCACCGGGTCGTTCTCAATTCGTACAAAAACAATTCTTTTTTAGCTGACAAATCACTCACCCCTCTCTTTCAGACGGTTCATATACACAAAACTTTCCTCCAGTCCCACTTGAAGCGACTCCACCACCACGGCTCCGTCCTTTCTCATATCCTCCTCAAAGGACGCCGCCGACCGGGGAACCACAATCGTATATACGCTTCCCACATTGGAAATGTCGCAGATCTCTTTCCGCTCATAGAGGCCCTTGGGCGCCCCTTCCGGAAATACCACCTGATATTTCATGATCTGGCCAGTCACTTCGTCTAATTCATCCTCAATGTCCACCCGGCCATGGGAAATCACCGTCACCGCGTCGCAGATCTTTTCCAGCTGCTCCAGATGATGGGAGGAGATCAGGACCGAGTATGGAGGACCGTCATCTCGTCGTGCTCCACGGCGGAAACGAGCGTGTCCAGAAGATCCTTCTTCGCCATGGCGTCCAGCCCCGACGTGGGCTCATCCAGAATGAGCACCTCCGGCCGCCTCGCCATATTCAGCATAAAGGAGACCCTCATCTGCTGGCCCTTGGAGAGCTGGCTGACCCTCTTGTTCGCGTTGATCTGAAACATCTTATTTAAGAGGTAAAATTCCTCTTTTGAAAAATTCGGGAAAATGTGGTCGTACATCTCCACCAGGCGCTGAATCTTATATCCGGGTCCGAGTATGGAGCTGCCGTCCGACACATAGCCGATTTTCCCCTTGACTTCCGGGTTGTCGTACACCGTCTGACCTGCCACCTTCACCTCTCCCTCATCCGGCGGGAAAATGCCCGTAAGGCACTTTATAATCGTGGTCTTGCCCGATCCGTTGTGTCCGATCAGGCCGTGAATCGTCCCCTTTTCCACATGGAGATCCACGCCGTGTACCACCGTCCCGCTGCCGGCGTACCCCTTGACCAGTTTGCTGACTTCAATCATGTTTGCCCTCCCCTTTCTGAATAGAGTCCAGAATTTCCTCTACGATCTTTACGATTTCCTCTTTGTCCAGTCCCTGGTAGATCAGCTCCACCAGCTGGTCCTTCATCGTCTCTCTCACCTTCATGATCACTCCTTCATTCCTCATGCTATCGCCCTCCGGAATCCCCGCAATATACGTTCCCTTTCCCCGGACCGTCTCGATAACCCCCTGGTTCTCCAGCTCCCGGTAGGCCTTCGCCACGGTTCCCGGCGTAATATCTAACTCCAGCGCCAGCTTGCGCACAGAGGGAATGGAATCCCCCTTTTTCAGAAAACCCTGCAGCAACAGGTACTTGTACTGTGAAATAATCTGCTCATAAATAGGCTGGTCGCTTCGATAATCCAGTTTTACCACTGCCTCACCTCCCTCGTGTATCAACTGTACCATTCCGGTTAGTACACTTGATACAGTCATCATACACCCGAAGTTCATCCGTGTCAACACTTTTTTTAATAATTTGGATGAAAAATGATCGGCCGGGCAATAATCGGCCGCGAAACAGCCCCCCCGCGCCGTCGCGCGTAAGAACGGCTTCTCCCCAAGCAAATTTTCTTTCCAGATAAAAAAAGGACTGCCGCCAATTTCTGACAGCAGTTTCCTTTTCCGACAATTTTAGCGCCTTCTCTTTTTATAAGAAGGTGATTTGGATGGCTCGACAGGATCAATATGTAGAGCCACTATGTGCCCCAGACTGTCGCCCTCGTAATCCAGCATATAGTTTCCCTCCTGGAGTACCTGCCAGAACTCCTCCGGCGACTTGTCCGAGTACGACACGCCCTGTACATCGACATATATGCCCTCTTTTTGCGCGTGCCGGAATTCATCCATAATCCATTTTTTCTGCATAATCCCTCCATTCATCTGCCGTCCCGGGAGGCGCCTCTGTGATGTAAAATCCCCGACCCATGTCCGGCGTTTTTCAGGTAAAGCCATTCGTATTCGCGCGACCATAAGATATCTTTGTTAAAAACGGTGATTTTTTAAGAAATGAACAACCGGCCTCGCGAACATCCCCGGGTCACCTCCTCTCTTTATGACTTTGCCTAATATATATTATACATCAGCCCTCAAAGGGAATACAATTGTTGTCTAGACGGATTTAATGCCGTTTAGACGGAAAAAGTTGACATTTATATTTTTTTTCATAATTTGTTGACTTTATGGCAAATATCACTTATACTTTTGATACGAGACTATATATTTAAGAAAGGAAGTGTGCTTGTGAAGATTGAGCGAATAAACGAGAACCAGATCCGCTGCACCCTCAGCAAGACCGACCTGCTCGAACGTCACTTGAAGATCAGCGAACTGGCTTATGGTTCCGAGAGAGCAAAGGAACTTTTTCGTGACATGATGGAACAAGCGAACATTGACTTTGGATTTGATGCGGATGACATTCCTTTGATGATAGAAGCGATTCCTACTTCGAGAGATTCCATTGTTCTCGTTATCACGAAAGTAGATTCCACAGAGGAATTTGATGAGAGATTCTCCCGCTTCGGCATTCACGCGGTTGACGATGAAGATTACGATTTCGACTACGAGCTGGATGACGAGGATTACGAGGACGACGAGGACTCATCGCTTCTGGATTCTTCCGATATTGTAAATTGCTTTGAGCAGCTGCATGAGCTGATTCAGGAGGCGGAGAGCCGGAGCAATTCCGACGACGCCCAGTTCATACCGCTCAGCGAGGCTCTCCAGTCCGGCAAAAAGAAGAAAAAGGACCGCCGGAAGAAGAAAAATGAAAACATAACTGACAAGATGCGCGTATTCTCGTTTGTATCCCTGAACCCGGTCATGGACGCGGCGCATCTGATCGACAGCTCCTACACAGGGAAGAACACATTGTGGAAGGACAACAGCGCTAACCGCTATTACCTTCTCATGGCCCGCGGGGGAGCCAAGAGCGCCTTTCACACGGCCTGTGCCGTAGTGGAGGAATTCGGCAGCGAGGAGCCGGTTACTTATGCCACGCAGGACTATTTCAACGAGCACTACCAGATCATCATCAAAGATCAGGCGTTAGCCCGGCTGGCAGAACTGTAAGGATTTTATGATCATAAGCATTTATAGCTATAAACACATATAACTATAAGACATTATAACTATAAGACATTATAGCTATAAGACATTATAGTTTTTAGCAGAAACTTCCAGTTTAAAGAATGACATTTTAAGGGGCTGCCGTGAGACGGCAGCCCCTTTGCTATCCTATCAGCGAACAGCCTTTATACAATCAGGCGTTCTTAGCAGCCAGGTACTCGTTAATCCGGGCAACCAGGCTGTCGCAATCCATTCCATGAACCATGGAAGCCTCCTCAAGACTCTCTCCCTGAGAGGACGGACAGCCAACACAGTGCATGCCAGAGGCCATCAAAATGGGAGCGATCGTAGCGTCCTCCTGCAAGATCTGGCCAATAAGCATATCCTTTGTCACTTCTTTCATTGCGAATCCTCCATTCTGAAGCGTTTTCAATTCCTACGTTACGATTATAGTCAGAACCGGGCCTCTTGTCAAGGAAGTATCCCCATCTTTTATCTCAACAACGCGCCCTGCCCCGTGTTCCGGCACAAGCCAAAAACACAACAATCTGACATAATCCGCAAAATTTACTTGTATTTTTCCCTGTTTTGTATTATCATTTGAATATATTCAATATTATATAATAAAAAAGGAGGATACAAACATGGCTTATAAAATTACTGATTCCTGTATTAGCTGTGGATCCTGTGCCGGAGAGTGTCCGGCAAGCGCTATCTCTGAGGGAGACGCGCATTACGAGATTGACGCCAGCGCATGCCTTGACTGCGGTTCTTGCGCAGCAACTTGCCCGACCGGCGCTATCGAGCAGGAGTAATCCTAATCACGACTGTATACCGGCAGATTCATTTATGCCGGTTAGAGTGCGCTCATACTGGGCGCACCAAGAAAAGATGTCCCGTATACGTTACATACACGGGACATCTTTTTATTGATCTTTTTTATAATTTTTTTGATCTTTTATAATCTTTTTGCCATCCAAAGGGAGCTATGCTCCCTTTGCGGACTATGCTCGCTTTGCAGATCTGTTTTCACACTACAGATCTGTTCTCACGAATCTGCCTTTGGCTATTCTGCCATGAACCTTTTGACAAAAAGCCGCCGCATTACTGCAATCTGGCCAACAACTCTTTGCTCAAGTCCTCATAGCCGGGCTTGCCGAGCAGCGCGAACATATTTTTCTTGTAACTCTCAACGCCGGGCTGATTGAATGGATTTACTCCCAGGAGATATCCGCTGATTCCGCAGGCATACTCAAAGAAGTAGAACAGCTCGCCCAGATAGAACTCGTTCTGCTCCGGGATGCGGATAATCAGGTTCGGAACATTGCCGTCCGTATGCGCTAACTGCGTGCCCTTCATCGCGCTCTTATTGATGAAGTCCATCGTCTTTCCTGCCAGGTAGTTCAGGCCGTCCAGATCCTTCTCCTCCTCCTTCAGCGTGATGTCAAGCGCCGGTTTCTCCAGCTCCATCACCGTCTCGAACATGATGCGGGAGCCGTCCTGGATGAACTGTCCCATGGAGTGAAGGTCGGTGGTCAAATCTACGGAAGCCGGGAAGATACCCTTCTGGTCCTTACCCTCGCTCTCTCCGTACAGCTGCTTCCACCACTCAGCCACATAGTGGAAAATCGGCTCATAGTTCGCCAGAACCTCTACGCTCTTGCCCTTGCGGAGCAGGATGTTGCGCACGGTCGCGTAGCGGATCGCGTCATTCTTCTCAATCGGCGTCTCCAGGCAGAGCTTTCTCATGCTCTGAGCGCCCTCCATCAGCTTGTTCAAGTCCGCTCCGCTGGCAGCGATCGGAAGAAGGCCTACCGCGGTCAGAACGGAGAACCGTCCTCCCACGTCGTCCGGAACAACAAATGTCTCATATCCCTCCTCGGTGGCAAGTCCCTTCAAAGCGCCCCTCGCTTTGTCCGTCGTAGCGTAAATGCGCTTTGCGGCGCCCTCTTTGCCGTACTTTTTCTCCAGCATCTCCTTAAATACGCGGAACGCGATAGCGGGCTCCGTCGTAGTGCCGGACTTGCTGATGACGTTGACCGAGAAATCCCTGTCGCCGATGGTCTCAATGAGCTGGGAGAGATATGTACCGCTGATGCTGTTTCCCGCATAGTAGATCTCCGGCGTCTTGCGGACGGACTTATCTACGCTGTTATAGAAGCAGTGGCGCAAAAACTCGATTGCCGCCCTGGCTCCCAGATAGGAACCGCCGATGCCAATCACGACTAACACTTCAGAATCCGACTGAATCTTCTCAGCCGCCTTCTGAATCCTGGCAAATTCCTCTTTGTCATACTCGACCGGCAGGTCGATCCATCCGAGGAAATCATTTCCCGCGCCCTTTTTGTTCTCCAACGTATCTCTTGCCACAGCAACAGCGGCTTCCATAGATGTAATCTCATCGTCACGGATAAAGCCGGCAGCAAGAGAAGCGTCAAATGCTACATGTTTTTCCATTTTTTCCCTCCTGATATGTATTTTTCGTAAAACCTCTGTCTTAAATTATACTCTTTTATAAATCACCCTGTCAACCATTTTCCCATCTTGTCCACGCCGGGAAAAAATGTCCGTCTCATCCCATATATTCACGGATCACGTCGCGAATCACCGCTTCTTCCTCCGCCGTAAATTCAATCCCGTCCGGCTCGGCGGCCCGTGAGGCAAAATCCACCACTTTGTCTGAGCGGCCCGGTGCCTCCTCAAAATACTCCCTCTGGTATTCCTCCATCATGGGAGCGTGAAAAACCTCGTTCTCCAGTCTGGGCTTGTACACATTTTCAAGGTAATCGATCATATCTACGCGGAGCATGTCCCTCTTGCCGCTGATTCCGAACAGGCAGTCGAACAGCAGAATGGCTCCCACTCCGGCCAGGCCGGAGGATATGCTCCACAGCATCACCCGCCAGTCGAGATTCATGACCATAGCGGCAATGCCTCCTCCCAGGCTCCCCAACATGGCCAGCAGCATACATAGATTGCAGAATCCCTCCCAGCTCTTGAATGTCAGTCCCAGTACCCGGTAATGCCGCAGATACTTCTCCACAAAAATATCCACATTGGGAACGCCGATCCGCAACTGGTAGCACGCCTCAAACTTCCGGCAGAGCATCTTCATCAGCGGGTGCTTCGAGTGTCCCATGTCCCTCACGGCCCGCAAGAGACGGCGATATGTATGGGAGACGATTCCCTTTGCCAGAATCTCCAGCCCGCACAGGGCAAGCACCCCCGCGGCAAGCCATTTTTCATTTACAAAATCTGTCATACTGATTCCCTCCATTCCGGAGCGTTCGCGCTATTTGCGGCGTTTTGCCCCTTATTTGGAATACAGTATAACAAGCCGGGACGCTTCTGAACAGAAGGCCTGTCCCCTTATCCGAAAAATCGATTGACAGTTCTGTATAAAAAATGCCGTATTTCGCTCTAATTCGCCGAATTGACCACCTCGTCGATAATATCCGCCACCATCGTCACGGCGTTCTGCTGGTTGCTGGCTCTCATGGCCGCCTGGTAATCCGCCTTCTTCTCATCTACCTCCGCGATTGCGGCCAGCAGCTTCTCGCTGGTGAGGTCCTCCTCTCGGATTACATAGCTAAAGCCCTGTTTCTCAAAGGAAGCCGCGTTCAGAATCTGGTCGCCCCGGCTCGCCTCTAATGACAGCGGAATCAGAATATTAGGCTTGTGCAGCGCCAGCAGCTCGCAGATGGCGTTGGCGCCTGCGCGGGAGATTACAAGGTCCGCCGCGTCTAACAGGTCGCACAGCTCCTTCTGGATGTACTCATACTGGACGTACCCCTCTGTGTTGCGCAGGGATTCATCCACCTTTTCTTTTCCGCAGAGGTGAATCACCTGATATTTCTTTAAAAGCTCCGGCAGAATCGCCCGCACCGCCTCGTTGACCCGCACGGATCCGAGGCTCCCGCCAATCACGAGAATCACGGGCCTGTTGGCGGTAAACCCGCAGAAGTCTAATCCCTTGAGGCGGTTTCCCGAAAAGAGCTCGCCGCGGATCGGCGATCCGGTGAGATGCGCCTTATCCTTGGGCAGATGCTCTAACGTCTCCGGGAAGTTGGCGCATATGGCCGCCGCGGACGGAATGCAGAGCCGGTTGGCAAGGCCCGGCGATATATCCGATTCGTGGAGAACGCAGGGAACGTGCTGCCGCTTCGCCGCCTTCACCACGGGAACCGTCACAAAGCCTCCCTTGGAAAAAATTACATCCGGCTGAACCTTCTTTATAATCTTCTCCGCCTCCGCGTACCCTTTTATAATCCGGAAGGGATCCGTGAAATTCTTCACATCAAAGTACCGGCGGAGCTTGCCCGACGAAATTCCGTAATAGGGTATGTCAAAATTGCTGATGAGTTCTTTTTCTATTCCCGTCTTAGAGCCGATATAGTGCACCTCGTATCCCCGCTTTTCCAGTTCGGGAAGCAGCGCGATATTGGGCGTCACATGACCGGCAGTTCCTCCTCCGGTGAGAATAATCTTTTTCATGTCCGTATCTCCCCCCTATAGATTCTTTTTGATTTCTTCGGCAATGTCCGCCAGGTCCGCCGGCGTCTCGCCCGGACGCCACCCGATCCGGATGGAATCGGTGTCCCCCTCGTACCGGGGAATCACATGGACGTGCAGGTGAAAAACGGTCTGTCCTGCTGCCTTGCCGTTGTTCTGGAGAATATTCACCCCGTCGCACGAATACGTCTTTTGAACGGCCGCGGCGATCTTCTTCGCCACCACCATCACCTTGGACGCGTCCTCATCCGGCAGTTCAAAAATATTCGCCGCGTGATTTTTCGGGAGAATGATCACATGCCCCCTCACCGCCGGGTTTACATCCAGTATTGCCTTAAAGTCATCGTCCTCGTACACCACGGCCGAGGGAATCTCTCCCGCCAGGATTTTGCAGAAAATGCAATTAGGATCTCTCATAGATAACCTCCATTTCCGTCGTTGCCGACTGTCTTTTATTTGTTCTGAAACCGGAACATCGTGTCAAAGTGCCTCAGTATCTTAAAGTTGCCCTGGGCGGACAATTCTCCGGACATAAACGCTCCCTGGAACGACTTGGTTCCCGCTATGATATCGTTGAACACGCTGGACTTCACCTTCGCGGTCACGTCTGCCCGGTCCACCGATCCCCGGTAACAGTTCAATTTATCTTCCCGTATATCTATCACTATAGAAGAATTTTCATCCACCAGATCGATCTGGAATATGGCGTTCATATCATCCAGAGGGTAAAAATGCTCCGTCAGCTTCTCTATATAATCATCCGAGTCCTTATTTTCACCCAGCATTCCCTTAAATATGCTGGCCAGTTCTTCTATGTCCTCTTTCTGCTTCTTGACATAGTTGTCATTGGACACATAGGCGGAGAGCTGCTCGCTCTCCTGCGGCGTCAGAGCCATCGTGCTTCCCCGCAGGAGAACCTGCTTTACCTTCATGCTGCTAGAGGGAAACGTAGTCATCCGACGCGATATGGCCCGGTAAAAATTCTCTGTCTTTTTCTCGATCAGGAGATTGTACTCGACGTCCGTCTCAAATTCAACATGATTTTCCACATAGGCGCAGAGCCCCTCGCAGGGCACGCCCCCCAACATCTCCCAGGCGCGGATCAGGGAATACTCCGCCTCCCTCTCGCCGTAGGTGGTGGCCATCACTAGCGGCAACATATAAATATGGGAAATGGTCTCCTTGTCACCGTACAGCCAGCACGCGTCCAAAAACTGGTGCAAAAAGCCGCCGATGCCGTACCACTCCACAGAGGCCGCCAGAATCACCCCGTCGGCTCCCTTCAGCGTCTTGGGCAGCACCATAATATTACTCTTTTCCTCATATAAATTATATCGTTCTACAGTCACCTGCAGTTCATCCAGTACCTTGGTGATCTTCTCGATAGCAAACAGGGTCGGGTCGTCAATCAGCCCTCTTCCTCCATAATAAACATTAACTCTCATAGGTAACCTCCATTCGCTTTCCTATTGTCAGGAGCAGGCAGATCACAAATCCCGCCACAAAGCCGCCGGCATGAGCGGCCGCGTCAAGGGTGAGCGGCGCGAAGGCGCCGGCGCGATAGCGATCGAGCGCCACAAGGGCGATCATCGCGGCGTTGTCGCCGCACAACGCTC
>CANRJU010000007.1 GCA_947631075.1 uncultured Lachnospiraceae bacterium | reverse complement strand
AGGGCGTTGTCTCTGACCGCTGCGAGATCAATCGCCAGATCCGGCGTGACAATGCTCTCCTGCATGAGCTGAAAGCACAGATGAAGAAGCTGGTGCAGACGGTCAGGAACACCGTCCCGGCGCTGGCCGAGGCGATGGAAGCCCTGCGCGGGAAGTTGATTATTTTCCGCTATCAGGTGCGGCACATTCTCAGCGGCAAAGAACACATTGAGAAGAATTTGAAAGTATTACAGCCGGAGCTTACACGGTATATCCGCATAGCGGAACAGATCAAAGAAAAGAACAAGGAACGCAAAACGCTCCTTGCCGAAAAGAAAGCGACGCCGATCATACAGATACCGAAGCACCGGGAGCTTTCCCGCCGCATTGCGGAGTTGACCGAAGAATTGGAGGAACTGCGTTCTGAAAAGGCGCTGCTTTTGCAATCGCTCCAATATACAGAGGACACAGGTGTTGATGTGATCCGCAAGGATATTTCCACGATGGAAGCAGGGCTGAAACGATTGGAACAGCAGGAACAGAAATATACCGCCGAGCTTGATAATGCGCTCAAAGAATACGCCGAACTGCAACAACAGGCAGCAGAGTTTGATTCCGGCGAACTGATGAGTGAACGCCTTGCCATCCGTCCCGGCAAAGAACGCTCTGCGGTTGCCCGTGTGCAGTCTGCTTACGGTGATAGATACCAGCCGCTTATGATGTACGATAGCAAGCGGGATGTATCTGAGCTACTCGGCGAGGAAACCGAAGCACGGTCTATACGGGAACGCTTGCACCAGAAACAGCGTGAGAAGCAGAAACTTCCCCAGAGAAAAAACAAGGATAAAGGTTATGAGCGGTAAAGCAGCGTTTATAGGGGAACAGCAAGCTAAATTACTTGCCGTTCCCCCGCCTACATTATTTATGTTCACTTCTATAGTATGCTTTACAGCCCGACTGCTCGCAGCGCCTGATCGAGATCGCCGATAATATCCTCTGGCTCTTCCAGCCCAACGCTAAAACGGATAAAGCCTTTTTGGAATTTTTCTGGATAGAGATGAATCCGTTCATCATAGCTCGGCTGGGGGAAAATCAGGCTCTCATCATGTCCGAGAGACACGGCAAAGGTCACAACCTTTAATGCAGCGCAAAATTTCTCTACGGTTTTATCATCAGTATCAATGCCAAACGAAATCACGCCACCATAGCCGTTTTTCATCTGGCGTTTGGCAAGCCCGTATCCGGGATTGCTGGGAAGTCCTGGATAGGACACAAAGGTGACATTTTCTCGCTCTTCGAGCCATTCGGCAATTTTCTGTGTTGATTCATTAATCTGCCTCATTCTAAGGGGGAAGGTAACGGAGCCGCGGAAGATCTGCCAGGCATTGAACGGGCTGATGACAGATCCGACATTGACCTGCGCCTCGTAACGGATACGATCCATCGTTTCAAGATCGTTGGAGATGATGGCTCCCCCTTGCGCGTCTCCGTGGCCGTTGATAAACTTCGTAAGCGCCTCCACTACAAAATCAGCGCCGAACTGTAGCGGCTTTTGATTAAACGGGGAAGCAAAGGTATTGTCCACCGAAAGAACGGCTCCGTTTTCGTGAGCGATCTTTGCAATTGCCTCTATATCTGTCACGCCGTTTGTGGGGTTGTCCGGCGTTTCGATATGGACGAGCCGTGTTTCCGGTGTAATCGCCTTTTTTACCGCCTCCAAGTCAGTCATGTCCACCATGACAGTTTCCACGCCAAACTTGCGGTTGAACAACTCATGGAACATCCGGTATACCGCCATATAGCTGACATTGGGATATACTACACGGTCGCCTGTTTTCAGAAGCGTCCAAAAAAGGGCATGAAGTGCCGCAACACCGCTTGCCAGCACAATGGCGTCGTCCGCCTCGTGCAGTGCGGCGATTTTCTCTTCTAGCCAATGCTGGTTTGGATTGCCATTTCGAGAATACATCAGAAGATCTGTTGACGAATAATTTACCTGTGATAAATCATCCGGTAGCTTATAGCTATTCGCCATGTGAAGCGGTCTTCTTACCGCACCCGTTCCCTCATCGTAATCTGTTCCAGTATGGATTGCCTGTGTTGCAAGCCCGTAATCCTTGTATTTGTTTTCTTTCTTTGCCATTTTAACTCGTTCTCCATTTCTATAGCCTTCAAATGCGCCAAGAGGGCATATGCCTATTGGCGTATGCCCTGAAAGCGTTTATGCTGTGTTGTTTCCTGTATATATGTGAAATCGTATCTCCAGTCTCATACGTTCTTCCATACTTCATCGGCAATCTCTCTTACCAGTGCCAGCTTTGCCCACTGTTCTTCTTCCGTCAGCTTATTACCGATCTCACAAGAAGCAAATCCGCACTGCGGACTGAGATATAACCGATCCAGCGGGATATATTTTGCCGCTTCACGGATTCGTGCGATGATCGCTGTCTTATCTTCCAGCTTGGGAGATTTTGTGGTAATCAGTCCAAGAACAACCTTTTTGTCTCCGCTCACAGCAGCAAGCGGTTCAAAACCACCAGAGCGTTCATCATCAAATTCCAGATAGTAGGCGTTTACATTTTCACGGGCAAAAAGTATTTTCGCTACCCGGTCATAAGCACCGCTGCTTGCATAAGTGGAGTGGAAGTTGCCCCGGCATACATGGGTATTGATTACCATATCCTTTGGCGCACCCTCAATGGCGAGATTGTTGATAGCCAGAAGCTGCTCCATCAGTTTTTCAAGCCCCGCTTCGCCCGTGTTAAAAATGGCACAGGCATTGGGATCAACGCACATTCCCCAAGAACAATCGTCAAGCTGAAGATTTCGGCATCCAGCATCGTACAGATCACGAATTACTTTTTTATAACCCACCGCAATATCACGAACCAGCTCGTCCGTATTTGCGTAATACTTGCTGGTGTTCTCCAGCGCAAAGGGCATGATAAACTGTTCTAAGAACTGTGCTGGCGCAGGGATGGTCTGCTTGGCGATAACGCCGTCCTCCTCCAAAGCCTTAACAAATCTAAAATGCTCTACAAATGGATGCTCACCATCGAGAGATACTTTGCCAGTAAGATAGGTGTCGTCAATCATAGCCGCTTCGCCGTGAAAGGGTAGTCCTGTCTTTGTGGGCTGATGCCCGACTCCGTTAAATCCCCACATAAAGTCCAGATGCCATGTCGCTCTGCGAAACTCGCCGTCTGTGATGACATGGTATCCAGCCTGTTTTTGCTTTGTGACCAGCTCACGGATGGCTTCGTCCTCCACAGCGGTCAGTGCTTCTTTTGTAATACTTCCAGCTTCATAATCGGCTCGCGCCATTTTCAGCTTTTTAGGTCTTAAAAAGCTGCCAACATAGTCGTATCGAAAAGGGGTTTGTATTTTGCTCATGATGGGTTCCTCCTTGCCTCTGCTATCCTAATATGGGATAGTCACTGTAGCTTTCGTAATAAGTATAAACCCACGAAATCGATCTGTAAAATACGAAAAGGCCGCAGTTTGATATAGGTACAATCTATGGCAAGCACATTTTGCATCATAGCAAATTCTTCATTATTGTTTCCGCGCGGCTGTGTACTTTCTCAACCGTTCAATATACAAATTCCCAAGCCTATTTGGCAGCATCTTTCTATGTACGATATACCCGATTTCCATATAGTCATCGACTTCAAGAGGGACAGCGATGATATTTGCTCCATTCAGTTCTTCACTGATGACTCCGCTGCAAATGGTGTAACCGTTTAGTCCTATCAATAGATTGAACAGCGTAGCCCGGTCTCTGACGAGGATGTTCTTTTTTCGTTCCAATGTACTTAAAATTTCTTCCGCAAAGTAAAATGAATTATGTTCCCCTTGTTCATAGGAAAGTCTTGGATAAGGGGCTAAATCGTCCAATGTCACAGAGGCTTTGCCAGCAAGCGGGCTGCCGACGCCTAAAAACACATGCGGTTTTGCGACAAACAGCATTTCAAATTTTAGATTATTTGCCCGGATTGTCTTTCGGAGTACCGCCTCGTTATCTTTGTTTAGATAGAGAACGCCGACCTGACTGCGTAACTTTGCCACATCCTCAATGATCTCATAGGTCTGTGTTTCCCGAAGTCGAAAATCATATTCATCGCCGCCATAATCACGGAGAAGGTCGACAAACGCTTCAACAGCAAAAGAATAGTGCTGGGTCGAGACACAAAAATCCAGCTTATGCTGCCGTTGGCCAGTGTATTTTTCCTCAATCAAATTGACTTGCTCGATGATCTGACGGGCATACGCCAAAAATTCCTCGCCCTCACGAGAGACGACAATGCCCCTGTTTGTGCGGTTGAAAATGGTGATGCCCAGTTCCTTCTCCAAGTCCTTAATGGAGCTTGTAAGGCTTGGCTGTGCGATATAAAGCGCGTTTGCAGCTTCGCTGATCGTTCCTTTGGCAGCAACTGTCAAGATGTATTTTAACTGTTGTAATGTCATTTGCGTTGTCCTCCTTTGCTTAGTGGGCTTTCAAAAAACATTAAAATCAATGATATAAGCAGTTATCTTTTTCGGTTACCCACGCAGGGGACAACCAAAAAGCAATAAGGCCATTTTATAATTATTATACCACAATTCGCTGCCTTTTGCCATACGGGACAGCGAGGGCTTTGTCTGCATTTCTATTCTTTGCTCATAAACGCAGCAATCAAAATGTTATGTCGCCCAATACTTTAGCTCAAAGCCTATGATATCTCCTAATGAATTTCCATTATGTCCACATCATCATTTTACAAAATAAACATCAAATCCGCTATCGTATCTAAATGCTTGGTTTTTTGCAGAAAACCTCCTTGACAAATTCCATCTCAGAAAGATTTGATTGCGGACTACGCATCGCAAAAGGGTATTCGTATAGTGGAGGAATATACGGACGACGGTTACAGCGGTGTGAATTTTGAACGTCCGAGCTTTCAGAGAATGATTGAGGATGTAAAGAAGAAGAAAATCAACTGCATCATCGTAAAGGATCTTTCGCGCCTCGGTCGTAATTACATTGAAACAGGAAGATACATCGAAAGGATTTTTCCTTTTCTCGGCGTTCGCTTTATTGCGATAACCGACCACTATGACAGCGCGGATGAATCCGGCGATGCGGATCAAATCATTATTCCGTTCAAAAATCTCATCAACGATGCGTATTGCAGGGACATCTCCATTAAAATCAGAAGCCAGCTTGACGTAAAACGCAAGAACGGCAAATTCATCGGGAGCTTTGCCGCATACGGTTATATCAAAGACCCGGGCGACAAAAATCATCTCATCATAGACGAGTATGCCGCGAAGATCGTCCGGCTCGTCTACGAACTGAAATTGAACGGATTCAGCGCGATGTCGATTGCGGAGAAACTTAACGGAATGGCTGTTCTTCCTCCGATGGAGTATAAGCGAATGAGCGGACTTAACTACAACAGCGGTTTCCGTACATCGTCGGAACAGAAGTGGGGAGCCAAGAGCGTCATTCGGATTTTGGAAAACGAGCTTTACACCGGAGTAATGGTGCAGGGCAAGAATCGCAAAATCAATTACAAGGTTAAGGAATCCCGTCCCGTTTCCGCCGAGCAGTGGATAAGAGTCGTAAACACGCACGAACCCATAATATCAACAAACATCTTTGAACGTGTGCAGGAGATCATGCGGCTCGACACCCGAACCGCTCCGGCAGAGGAAAGCGTGTATCTGCTTTCCGGTCTTGTCCGGTGCGGCGACTGCGGACAGAATATGATACGCAGGTCAACGACGAAAAACGGCAAGACGTACCATTACTTCCACTGCTCAAGCTACCGAAACGGTGAGGGATGTACGTCGCACATCATCAGTGAGAATAAACTGACAGAAAGCGTCATTGAAGCCGTAAAAGCACAGCTCGGGATTTTGCTCGAAGCGGAGAATATACTCCGCAGCGTCGGCGAAGTGCAAAAGGAGCAGTACGGCGTAAAGGCTCTGAACACACAGCTCATCGAACTTGAAAAGGAATATGAGCGGTGCTGCGATCTAAAAGAAAGACTCTATCGGGATATGACGGAGGGCGTGATCGACAGAGAGGAATACGCCGAATACAATCAACGCTTCACCGCAAAAATGGAAGAAATCAAAAAATCGCAAAATGTGTTGGAGGACAAAAAGGTACGCCTGATGTCAACGGATATCCGACTGCGCCCGTGGCTCGAAGATTTTAAGCGGATCGGCAAACTTGAAACGCTCGGCAGAAAAGAGCTTGTCCTGCTTATTAACCGCGTGGTCGTGTTCGGCAAAGACAATATCGTCGTACATTTGAATTACGAAGATGAAATATGCGAATTTGTCGAGCGGGCGGGACTTGCTCAAAGATTGGAGGCGTGATTATGATTTGCGTAAGTTATACAAGAACGATGTCGTGCAGTCTGCTTGAAGAAGTCCCAGAGGATATCATTGCCGCTCAGAATAAGCGGATTGCAGAATACGCGGCAAAGCGGAAATGGAAAATCACGAAGAAGTATTCCGACCGCAAGTCCGACAGAGATGAGGATACGGCTTTCAGAAGTCTGAAAGAGGACGGAATATCTCAGAAATTCGATTGTGTGATTTTCGATTCCATATACCGATTCGGTACTTCGGTGTATCACGCATACGATGCACTTTACAAAATATTCTATCCGGGTGGGATTCACTTTGCGTCGGTCGAGGACGATTTCTGCTCTTTGGACTATACCGAGGAAGAAGTCAAAGGATATCTGAACGCAAAGAGAGATGAATTCAAAAAGCTCCACTATAAAGAAACAACGGGTAGATGTATCGAGACGCGCCATTACAACAAATACGGTTATCGCTATATAGACGGGACAATGGAGCTTGAAATCGACGAGGAAGTTGAGGACAACATCAGAACGATATTCAAGCTTATGTCTGAGGGATTTACGTTAAAAGAAACCGCCGACTATATGAACGAGCACGGTATTGAACCGCCGAATTCGTATCTGATACGCATGGGAACAAACAGGCGGTGGACGAAGGATAAGGAAGGCTGGCTGTGTTCTCACATCGGCAATATCATCTCTAACCGTATGTACGCGGGCGTATTGAGTAGAACGATCAAATGCGAAAAGGTGACTGTGCCTTGTCCTGCCATTGTGTCGGAAGAACTGTTCGATAAAGTACAGGCATTGAAGATCGCAAAGCGGAGGGGAACAAGACCGAAGATAAAGCTTACGGACAATCCGCTTTTACGGATGTTCTTTGACTATGATTCGGGATGGACTATACAGAAATCCAAGATGCAGAGTGTAACAAGAGATTCCATATTCAAGATAAAATATCCGAAGCCGAAAGAGGTAAACTACCCGAAGCCGTGGATACCGTATGACGAGGTTATCGTCTCTGTTCGGAATCTGCTTCTGAAAGAAAGAGAAAAGGCGCAGCTTGCGGAAAGAATGATCGACACACCGGAGCTTTTCGCATACAAGGAAAAACTGCTCGAAGAAATCCGCTGGAAAGCGCAGGCGGTTTTCAAGCGAATGACAGAAGCCGAATACTCGGCGTGGCAAAACGGAACTGTATCATCGGCTGAGGAATTTCAAGAAAACGACGCCGTACTGCAAGACCTTCTGCTTCAAACGAGCGAGCTTGAAATGTTTTTGAGCAAAAAGAATCCCTGGATTCGCTTGTATTCCGGTTTAGAATTGTCGGACAACCTGACTTCGTATGAAGTGAAAAAGTATATCGTCCGCGCGACCTGTGAAAAGTTTGAAACCGTCAGAATTGAAATCAAGGAAAAGGACGCATTTCTTGCGCTGCCGCAAGAATGGTTTGCGGAGGTATAGACTATGGCAAGGAAAAGCAGACGGCAGGCGCAGAACATCGGGGCGGCTGTCGCGGAAAACAACAATCTCACAATAACGAAAGAAAGGATAAAAACGGCGGCGTATGCAAGACTTTCCGTCGAAAAGGAAACCGATGAGAGCATAGAGACACAGATCACGATGCTGTATCAGTACATAGCCGGACACAGCGAGTATGACCTGATAGATACCTATGCGGATAACGGTCATACGGGAACCGATTTTGACCGTCCCGAGTTCAATCGAATGATGGACGACGTAAGGGCGGGCAAAATACAGTGCATTGTCGTAAAAGACCTTTCCAGATTTGGCAGGAATCTTGTTGAGACGGGATATTATCTCGAAACGCTTTTGCCGAAACTGAATGTGCGGCTCATCGCCATAAACGACGATTTTGACAGCAGCCGTGAGGAAGATAGAAACAGTCTTGCCGTGCCGATAAAAAATCTCGTCAACGAGATGTATTCAAAGGATTTTTCCCGAAAGGCGACAAGCTATTATGAGCTACACAGTCAGCGCGGAGACGCAAAAATCCTCAATACGATTTACGGCTATAACGTGGACAGGGAAAACAACGTCCTTGTCCCGAATCCGGAAACCGCGCCGATAGTGCAGGTTATCTTTAGATGGTATCTTTCGGGATGTTCTCTCGCGGATATAGTAAAACGCCTCAAACTAATTGGCGTGATGACGCCGGAGTGCTACAAGCGATTGCACAACGGCAACAATAATCTGCCGGCTACCGACCGATGGAAGTCTGAACGGGTCAGAAACATACTGGTCAATCCGAGCTACATCGGGGACACAATTCACGGTAAGAGACGAAAGACGCTTTACAAAAACATTCCCGCCCACAAGACTCCAAAAGAGGAATGGATCGTCCATCACCATACCCATCCTTCGCTTATTTCCGATGAAGATTTCAACAAGGCTCAGGAGATGTTTGAGAGCGTTTGCAAAAGCAATACAATCAAAAAAATCGCCTATCAGAAAAACCGCGAGCTATACAAGGACTTCTTCCCTCAAAAGGTGGTCTGTGCGGACTGCGGAAATACGATGCAGTTCCAACGCTATTCTCACGATAAGCGCAGCTCAACGGTGGACGGCGCGTACTATATGTGCTGCGGAGACGACATAACACCAGCCTGCCGGAAACGCATCTATTCGGAATATCTCCGACTTGTTGTCGTTGAGCAGATACGCCGCCTCGGAGCAGCCATAAGCGGGTATAAGAGCGTTATTGAGGATATACAGGCAGGACGAGCCGATAACAGCGCAAGGCGTTCACTTGACGCAAAGCTGAATCACGTTTCATATAAGATCGCGGAGCTTGACGAAAAGCTCACCGTTCTCTATGAAAACTTTGCGGAGGGTATTGTTGACGCCGAGGACTATCAAATGATGAAGGAGCGGTATCAAGGCGAAAGAGCGGCTCTGCAAAAGCGGTCGGAGGAACTGTGCGAGGAAAAACGTAAAATGGAAAAGGACATTTTATCGTTTTTGGAGATGGAAAAAGACCTGTCAGGCTTTTTGAAAGAACACAGCAGTCACGAAGAACTGATCAACAAGTTTGTGGAGAAAGTATATATCAGCGGCGACGACCGAATTGAGATATGCTTCTGCTGTGACGACATATTGGAACGTATAAGAAATATGACGGAAGTTACAGAGGAAAGGAGCGATGAGGTGTGAATATAGCGTTCTATCTTAGGCTGTCGCTTGCGGACGGCGATCTCGGAAAAGACGGAAAAGACGAAAGCAACAGCATCGAAAATCAGAGATTGCTTCTCCAAACCTATTTGTCAGTCACAAAGATGCCCGATGAGAATGTTTCGGAGTATATCGACGACGGTCACAGCGGACTTAATTTTGACCGTCCTGCGTTCAAGCGGATGATCGAGGACGCCAAAGTGGGAAAGATCGACACAATTCTTGTCAAAGACCTTTCCCGCCTCGGCAGAGACTATATCGGAGTCGGGGATTATCTTGAACAGATTTTTCCCGTACTCGGTGTGCGGTTTATCGCGGTTAATTCCAACTTTGACAGCAACAACTACATCGGGCAGACGATGGGACTTGAAATGAGCATCGGCAACCTGATCAACACGCTTTATAGCAAGGACACGTCGAAAAAATTCAAAAGCGCGATTCAAACAAAGTGGAAACAGGGGATTTCAACGGCAGGACGAGTGCCGTTCGGCTATCTGAAAGATGAGAACGACCCACACAAGTGGATCATTGACCCCGTGGCTTCAAAGTACGTTCGCCTTATCTTTGATCTTGCGCTCAAAAAATACACCACCCGAATGATAGTAGACTATCTTAACGAACACGACATTCCCACCCCGGGAAAGTATCGTGTCGCAACAACGGGAGGCGGAGCGTGGAACCGTGTTGTGACGGAGGAAGAATGGCTGTGGGACATAAGCAAGGTGTGGCGCTTACTCAAAACCTACTCCTACACGGGCGCTTTGGTGCAGGGCATGACTACGAATATTCGCGTCGGAGGCAAGGAGAGGCGTCACGTTCCCGTAAGAGATCAGTTTATATCCGATAACAACCATGAGGGCATCGTTACGGTTGAGGAATTTGAAGCGGCGCAGGAGGCGATTCGCAGCGTGAGATTCAGCGGTTTCAAACAGGATCGCGGAGATATTCTCACGGGCAAGATACGCTGCGGAAATTGCCGATTGACGATGATGTATTCAAATACCGCCGAAGTCGTCATTGTATGTAATCACAGAGTGAGCAGCGGTAAAATTTCAACCTGTTCCACACAGCGATATGAAGCGAAGCGCATTGAAGGGCAGGTGTGGTATGCCTTGAAAAAGCAGCTTGAACGCCTTGACAAGCTTGCGAAAGCCGCCGAGCGGATCAGGGACGCAAACCGCGCCGATTTGATTGCCGAGCAGAAAAATCTGAAACGAAGCCTCGAAGATAAAAAAGCCGAGCGCATAAGAGCGTATGAGAATTATGCGAACGGGCATTTGGAGAAAGCAGAGTATCTGAAATGCAAAGAAAAGCTGACGGAAGAAATCTCCCGTATGACAGACCGTTTGGCATTTCTTCAAGGCGAGAGCGATACGGAGGACGGAATTTTTCACGAGCTTTCAGAGGTTCGGAAAAAGGAATCTGACACGGGGATAGCGGATAAGCTGACGCGCGAAGCGGTGAGAGCTTTCATAGACGTTATCTATATTTACAACAGCGAGCGGATGGAGATAGCTTTTCTGTTTGACGATTTACTTGAACGAACGGATTCGTACATCAAACGGAACGCCGAGGCGATCCCAGCCGTGGTGTAAAAATCTTATATGAACAGGAGAATGAAATGAAAGTATGTATTTACGCAAGAGTAGGTAATAACGATCAGGCGGCACTTGACGCACAGGTTGAGATGCTGAAAGATTACGCATCGGCGAAAGGCTATGCCGTGACAGCCATAGTTTCGGTGTTGGGGACTTCGGGTATGCAAAACGGACAGTCGCTCAAATCAATCATCGAAATGGCTGATGAGGGTATCTTCGACACCGTACTCGCCGTGAAGCCGTCGCATTTCAGCCGTGACACCGTGACCTATATGGACTTCGCCGGAAAGCTGAAAGAGCAAGGCAAGACGATCTGCTACGCCTTGCCGAATCACGAAACAGCGGACAGCTTTGCGGTATTCGATCTGATTCACAGCTTGGAGCAGCTCACAACATAAGCACATAGCAGCTCACAGACAAATAAACTTAAAGACCGTCGCACTCGGTGATGAATTCACTCTGTGCGGCGGTCTTTTTGTTCTGTAACGAGAAAAAAGTTCAGATTTTTTGTTGTTACTATCTTGACAACAGGGGGTCTGCGCCCCGGCGAAAAGCTCTATGAAGAAAAGCTTATGGCTGAGGAGGGTATGAAGACCACCCCGAACCATCTTATACACATCGGCAGACCCATACCGTTCGACGAGGACGAGTTTTTGGAGAAGCTTCAGGAACTTATGCGCGCGGCATATTCAAACGAAAAGGATATGAAGCATCGGGTCGCCGAGGTGGTTGACACTTACACTCCCGAGGAGAAAAAACAGCCGATTGCGGTTTGAAAAGAAGGAATAGAAATGAACGTACCGTTTTCACCTCCCGACATTTCGGAGGCGGAGATAAACGAAGTTGCCGAGGCTCTTAGGTCGGGTTGGATAACGACAGGCCCGAGGGTCAAGGAACTTGAAAGAAGAATAGCCGATTACATAGGCGTAAAAAAGGCTTGCTGCCTCAATTCTCAGACAGCCTGCGCGGAGATGGCTCTGCATATTCTCGGCATAGGCGATGGCGACGAGGTTATAACTACCGCTTACACCTATACCGCGACGGCTTCTGTCGTCTGCCACGTTGGCGCAAAGCTGATTTTGGTGGATACTAAGCCAAATTGCTTGGAGATGGACTACGACGCCCTTGAAAGGGCAATCACCGAAAAGACAAAGGCGATTATTCCTGTAGACTTAGGCGGCGTGCCTTGCGACTATGACAAGATATTTGAGATAGTAAACAGTAAAAAGAATCTGTTCAAGCCGAGCAACGATATTCAAGCAGCAATAGGAAGAATAGCCGTTTGCGCGGATACAGCTCATGCCTTTGGTGCGAAGTGGCACGGCAGAATGGTTGGCAGCATAGCCGACTTTTCAAGCTTCAGCTTCCACGCGGTCAAGAATCTGACGACCGCAGAGGGAGGCGTGCTGACTTGGAGAACGATAGACGGCATTGACGACGAGGAGATATATCATCAGCTCCAACTTCTGAGCCTTCACGGTCAGTCAAAGGACGCGCTCGCGAAAACAAAGTTAGGAGCGTGGGAATACGACGTCGTCGGCACCTATTATAAATGTAACATGACCGACATAATGGGCGCGATAGGACTAAAGCAGCTTGAACGCTACCCGAAAATGCTTGAGCGCAGAAAAGAGATAATCCGCCGCTACGACGAAGCTCTTCGCCCGCTCGGTATTCAGACTCTTGATTACTACACCGATGAATACGAATCTTCGGGGCATCTTTACATAACACGAGTGCCGAACATAACCGTCGGGCAGAGGAACGGGATTATCACGAAAATGGCGGAGCAGGGCGTTGCGACTAATGTCCACTATAAGCCCCTGCCGATGCACACGGCATATAAAAAGCTCGGATTTGATATTAAGGATTATCCGAACGCTTATAGACAGTATGCTAATGAGATAACGCTACCGCTGCATACTTGCTTGACAGACGAGCAGGTGGAGCTGGTAATAAACGAATACAGGAAAGCGGTTGAGAGCATAAGATGATGCTTAAAAAGTGGGAAGACCTGCCGCCCGAAATGCAGTGCGACGAGGTCAGGGAGAACTACGACATCTTAAAAAAGAAGCAGGTCAGCCTGTTCTTCAAAAGGGCTTTTGACATCGTTGTTTCGCTGATAATGCTGATAATCCTGTCGCCGATATTTCTGATTTTGGCGATTGCGATAAAGATAGATTCTCCGGGACCTGTCTTTTATAGGCAGGAGCGTGTCACGCAGTACGGCAGGCATTTTCGGATATTCAAGTTCCGCTCGATGGTCAACAATGCCGATAAAAGCGGCACGGCAGTCACCGTAAAAGACGACTGCCGGATAACGAGGACGGGGCGGTTTATCCGCAAATTCAGGCTTGATGAAATAAGCCAGCTGATAGACGTCCTGCGCGGAACGATGACCTTTGTAGGCACCCGCCCCGAGGTTCCGAAGTATGTTGAGCACTACACTCCCGAGATGATGGCGACGCTGCTTTTACCCGCGGGCGTCACGAGCCTTGCAAGTATCTATTACAAGGATGAGGCGGAGCTGTTGGACGCTGCCGCCGACCCCGATAGGACGTACATAGAAGAAGTGTTGCCGGGGAAGATGGAGTATAACCTTAGGGAGTTGAGGGAGTTTGGGTTCTTCAGAGATATTAAGGAAATGGTTATGACTGTATTGGCGGTGATGGGGATTCGCAAAGAAGATACGATAATTCAGGAAAGCGTTCCGGCGCTTAGCAAAGGTGAAAGCATAAGGTAAGTATATGAGTAAAAAAGTATTAGTAGTTTGCACCACTGATTCAATGATTTGGAACTTTCTTGTGCCACATATTAAGAATCTTGAGAGAAAGGGATTTGTAGTAGAGTGTGCCTGTTCTGAAACCGGAAGATTCTCAAATGATCTTAAGAAAGATTTCGGATTTATAGTTCATATCGTTCCGTTTTGCAGAAGCCCTTACAGTTTAAAAAACATTAATGCATTTAAGCAGCTTTATGGGCTTGTGAAAAGAAATAGGTATGATATTATATTTTGTCACGAACCTGTTGGCGGTGTTGCCGGAAGAATCATAGGCATGCTTTGCCATTGTCACGTGATATATATGGCGCATGGTTTTCATTTTTATAAGGGGGCTCGACTATCAAGCATTGTTTATTATTGTGTTGAGCGATGCCTTGCGCATTTTACGGATGCACTCATCGTAATTAACAATGAAGATTATTTGGTGGCACAGTCATTCAGGGCAAAAAGAGTGTTTAAAGTTAACGGGATTGGTGTAGATATTACAGAATTCATAAGCCATCCTCAACCAGATTATCTTAGAAAGGAATTCAGTTTAACAGAAAATGATAAAGTTCTTTTATCAGTAGGAGAACTTATTCCAAGGAAAAATCACATAACAGTTATAAAAGCAGTACGTGAAATGAAAAATGAGCACGTTCATTACTTTATTGCAGGTGATGGAAGATTGACCGACAAATTAAATGATTATGTACAACGTGCTGGCATAGGCAAACAAATTCATTTTTTGGGTTACAGAACAGATATAAACAGCTTGTGTAATGCTGCAGATATTTTTGTATTACCTTCATTGCAGGAAGGATTGTCAGTTGCTTTGATGGAAGCAATGGCATGTGGAAAACCCGTTGTGGCTTCTAAAATACGCGGAAATGTAGATTTGATCGATAGCGATGGCGGATATCTTGTTGAACCGAATGATGTAAAGGGATTTTCAAACGCTATAGAAAAAATGATTGAAGATGCAGAAGCCATTAAGAGTTTTGGGGTGCACAATAAAGAGAAAGTAAAAGAATTCGATTTAAAAATTGTGGAAAAACAAATTGAAAATATATTTAATAGCTATAAATAATGTGCAAAAATACCTTGCTATTGCAATTGTAATATAAACGGTGGGAAATATTTATTTGATATAGGAGCTGCGATATGAGATTATCTACAAAAGAAATAAAAAACGAAATATTAGAAAGAGGAAATTATAAAAGATTTTATAGGGCACTGACAGATGACGAATTGTTAATAGTAAAAAAACAGCTGATAGATTCCTTGAAAGTTTTCGATGAAATATGCAGAAATAATTCTCTGACCTATATGGTATTTGCAGGTGCATTAATTGGAGCGGTACGCGATGGACAGGCTCTTCCGTGGGATGACGATATAGATATTGTTATGCCCAGACCGGACTATGAAAAGTTTGGTGATATTTTCAAAAACTCCAAGTTTAGTGATAGTTACACATTTATATACCCACAGGATAACGAGGTAATAACTTGCGGAGCACATTTTTATAAAAGAGATTCGAACCTATCGTCGTTAATTAGCGATGAAATCGGAAATTCTAATATATATGAAAGTTATGCATACTTGGACATCCTCCCCATGGACAGCTGCTTAAACAATAAGCTTTTAGATAAAGTTAAAGGAACTTTGTCTAATCTTTTACATCAAGGTTATATATGCAGAAGGTGTTTCAAATCTAACGACCCATTTGTAAATTACTTGGCCAAGGGTTCCCGTGAACTTAAAATGAATTTATTTGTCAGAAAAGCTTTTGCGTGCCTATTTCTGCCAATTTCTCGCAAGGACTTCTTCAGAATCCTCAGAGCGTTAAATAAATATAATGGCAATTCGCAGTACTTGACCATACCGTTAGGCGCAAAGCGGTATTTTGGCGAAAAAATGTTGAGAGAAGTTTGGTTTCCTGTAAAAGATATGAATTTTGAAGGACTTCAGATTATGGTGCCGAATAAGCCTGAAGAGTATTTGGAACACAGATATGGTGATTATCTTACAGTTCCAAATGAGCAAGAACAGGCAATTATTAAACAAAGGCTGCGGCATGATTGGCAGAGTTTAATTTAATCTTGAGGTGCATATGTATACGGTATCTGTCGTTCTCAGTACTTACAACGGTTCAAAATATATTGTACCACAAATTGAGAGCATACTTAATCAAAAAGATGTTGCAGTAAAATTGCTCATTAGAGACGACGGGTCAACGGATAATACTCCTGAAATATTAAAGTATTATAGTGAAAAATATAACAATGTTTTTGTTGACTTATCTACAAATATGGGCATTGGCAACAGCTTTATGAATGCATTATATAAAACCGACAGTGACAGCGATTATTATGCATTTGCAGATCAAGATGATGTGTGGTTTGAAAACAAGCTAATAACTGCGATTGATAAAATTCGAGATGTTAACGGAATGACACTATATGCGTCTAATCAGACGATTGTAGATACGCAGCTCAAGAATCCGCATCTGCGTTTTGTCACATGTCCAGTAATAAATTATGGGACAGTTATAAGAGGCAATATAATCAGCGGTTGTACATATGTAATGACAAAAAGTTTACGAAACTTTTTGTGCGCCGAGGAACACCGGCCGTCTGAAGAACTGCTCAAAAATCGAATTCACGATGCTTGGGTTGCTGAGGTTGCGGCTTTATTTGGGAAAATTTATTTTGATGAATCAAGTTATATTTTATATAGACAGCATGATGAAAATGCAGTTGGGGCAATGGAATACAGCGCATTGAAAAAGATTAAACTAAAGATTCATAACTTGTTTAAAAACAGCAATTCTGGACAAGTAATGTCATTGGAATTGTTAAGGCTATTTTCAAACGAGCTTGGTACAAAGAAAAAAGCTATAGAGTCATACAACAATTATAAGAAGTCTATTTCAGCAAAAAGAAAGCTTTTAAAGATGCAGAAATTGTTTAGACATATAGGAGAAAGTAAAGCTGAATATATATTGAAAGTTTTGCTTAATAGACTGTAATTGAAATAGTAGTTTGGAGGAATACACATAGAAGTTGCTATAATCTTCGCCGGTGGAACAGGGCAGCGCATGAACACGCGAACCGTTCCCAAACAGTTTTTGGAGCTTCACGGCAAGCCCATAATAGTTTATACAATCGAACAGTTTCAGCGTCACCCGCTGATTGACGGAATAGTTGTCGTGATGCTTGAAGGTTGGATTGATCACTTCAATGACCTTGCGAAACGCTATTGTCTTGACAAAGTCGCGGCGGTCGTTCCCGGCGGCGACAGCGGACAAGCTTCTATCTATAACGGCCTGAAAAAAGCGTCCGAACTTTTCCCAACTGATTCAACTGTTCTGATTCACGACGGTGTCCGCCCGCTCATTGATGAAAAAACTATCACATCGGCGATTGAGTGTGTAAAAGAACACGGCTCAGCGATTACGGTTTCACCCGCGATTGAAACGATTACTTTGGAGGACGGCACGGGCAAAGTCGGGCAGATAATCGAGCGTTCAAAATGCAAACTCGCCAAAGCACCACAGTGCTTTGTGCTGGCTGACATTTTATCGGCTCATGAAAGGGCGATTGTAGAGTGTAAAAGCGACTTTATCGACAGTGCGAGCCTGATGCAGTATTACGGTCATGATTTGTACACCGTCGAGGGCTCACCCGAGAACATAAAGATTACGACTCCGTCGGATTTCTACATATTCAAGGCGATCGTCGATGCGAAGGAAAGCTCACAAATTTTCGGAATATGAGGTCAATTATGTACGATAATAAACAGTTTATCGAAGATATGGAATATGTGTCAAACGCGGAATTTATCCCGTGGTACAAACTTAAAAACAAGACAATTCTGATTACCGGCGCGACCGGATTGATTGGATATACGCTTGTTAATTCGCTTGTTTATACAAACAAAAAGCGTGGACTGAATCTTAAAATTCTGGCACTTGTCAGAGATTTGAGCCGTGCAAGAAAGCGTTTTAAGGATATTGACGGCGACACCGCACTGGAATTTGTCCTCGGAACGGTCGAAAAGCTCCCCAAAATCGCCGAAAAGGTTGATTATATAGTCCACGGTGCAAGCCTGACCGCGAGCAAGGCGTTTGTAAACGAGCCTGTAGAAACTATTATGACCGCGCTTAAAGGTACCGAAAACATTTTGGAGCTTGCCAAGGCGAAAAAGGTTTCGGGTATGGTTTATCTTTCGAGCATGGAGGTTTACGGCCACCCCGAAAAAGGTCATAAGGTTACGGAAGACAAAATCGGCGCGTTATCTCCGCTCGACATCAGAAACAGCTACCCTATTTCAAAGATACAGTGCGAGAGCCTTTGCTTTGCGTATGCGAAAGAATACAGCGTTCCCGCGATGTCGGTCAGGCTCACCCAGACCTTCGGCCCGGGGGTCAACTATAACGACGGCAGAGTATTCGCCGAGTTTGCAAGGTGCGTTATCGAAAAGCGCGATATTGTGCTTAAGACAAAGGGCGAAACCGAGCGCAGCTATCTTTACACCGCCGACGCCGCTACTGCAATCCTGACGGTTTTGCTGAAAGGTGAGCCGGGTCAGGCGTATAATGCGGCAAATGAAGATACATATTGCTCGATTTCGCGAATGGCAGAGATGGTTGCAAAGCAGGGGGGAGTTAAGGTGAGGTACGAGACGGAAGACAGTGATAATAGCATGTATGCAAGTACGTTATTTATGAATTTAGCGGTAAACAAGATTACAGTCTTAGGTTGGAATGCAGAAACAAAACTGAAAACATGCTTTAAATTGTTGATAGATTATATGATGCATGATTAAATGTATGTTTTTATATTCTATTTTGATATTTTGATGCAGAACAATGAGAGGACAAAATGATGTCATACAAGGAAATGATATTGAAGTGTAAAAAGAAAGAATCCGAAGCGCAAAGCGAAAAATGGAATATTCCGGGTGCTGTTTTCAGGCAGATGTCTTATCCTATTACATATGTTTTATTACAAACTAGAATTACACCAAATCAAATTTCGTTTATTTCTTTGCTTTGCACCATTATGGGTTTTGTTATTATGGCGTGTGCGCACGGAAATGTTCTCATAAAATTGGCCGGAATTATCATGTTTGTTTTATGGAATATATTAGATTGCGTAGATGGAAACATAGCAAGAAGTAAAGCACTATTTTCAAAAAGCGGTGATTTGTGGGATGCAGCTGCTGGCTATTCAGCGCTTTTTCTTATGTATTTTGCCATGTCCATTTGTGCTGACCAAAGTTTGAATTACTATGTTTTATTTTTGATTTTGGGAGGGCTGAGTGGTGTATTTACATTATATCCGCGGCTACTAATGCATTTCAAATTTCACGGCAAAACTAACCAAATCAATAATGTTAATGAATATGGAATTGTAAAGAAGATTGTATTTAATATCATATCCCCTGATGCATATGTTCAATTTTTCATGATAGTTGCTGTAATATTAAGGATTGAGCATCTGTTTACGTTGGCGTATTTTATGGTCAATGGGATAGTTTGTATTAGCACTTGTTATAAATTATTAAGTGAAAAAACAGATTAGCAGATTAGAAGCCCGTACTTATATATGTATAGTTTTGTGTGGTTATCGGGCTTTTTGGCTTTATATATTTGATAATAGGAGAATTAAATGCAAGGCATAATCCTCGCCGGCGGCAGCGGCACCCGGCTCTACCCGTTGACAATGGTAACCTCGAAGCAGCTGTTACCGATTTATGACAAACCCATGGTCTACTACCCACTGAGCACTTTAATGCTTGCGGGAATCCGCGACATATTGATCATTTCGACGCCAACGGACCTTCCGAATTTCGAGCGGCTTTTGGGCGACGGTTCGGACTATGGCGTGCATTTCAGCTATAAAGTTCAACCCTCTCCCGACGGGCTTGCTCAGGCGTTTATCCTAGGCGAGGAGTTCATAGGTGACGAACCCTGCGCAATGGTTTTGGGCGACAACATCTTCTACGGCAGCGGCTTCAGCAGGTCTTTGCGCGCGGCCGTCGCAAATGCTGAGGCAGGTAGAGCTACGGTTTTCGGTTATTACGTCCCCGACCCCGAGCGATTCGGCGTTGTTGCGTTCGATGAATCCGGCAGGGCAATAAGCATTGAGGAAAAGCCGAAGAACCCGAAGTCAAACTATGCAGTGACTGGCTTGTATTTCTACCCCGCGGGCGTTGCGGAAAAAGCTAAGCAGGTCAAGCCTTCGGCAAGAGGAGAGCTCGAAATAACAACGCTCAACGAGATGTATTTAAGCGACGGACTTCTGGACGTTCAACTTTTGGGCAGAGGCTTTGCCTGGCTTGACACCGGCACTATGGACAGCCTCGCTGAGGCTACCGACTTTGTCAAGATGATTCAAAACCGTCAGGGAATCGAGATCTCAGCGCCCGAAGAAATAGCCTATAAGAACAGCTGGATAACAAAGGACGAGCTTCTCAGGAGCGCGGAAAAGTACGGTAAATCCCCATACGGGCAGCATCTCAAAAATGTTGCGGAAGGAAAGTTGGTGTACTGATGGGCAAGTTCAATTTTATCAAGACCGAGATTGATGGCGTTTACATAATCGAGCCGACGGCTTTCGGCGACAACCGCGGCTACTTTATGGAGACCTATAATGAAGCCGACTTCAAAGCCGCGGGTCTGAATTATACCTTCGTTCAGGACAACCAGTCGAGCAGCCGCAAGGGCGTCCTTCGCGGATTGCATTTTCAGAAAACATATCCACAGGCAAAGCTTGTTCGCGTTTTAAAAGGCGAAGTTTTCGATGTTGCAGTAGACCTGCGAAAGGGGAGTGCGACCTACGGAAAGTGGGCAGGAGTGATTCTCTCGGAAGAAAACAAGCGCCAGTTTATGGTGCCGAGAGGGTTTGCGCACGGCTTTGTCGTGATGTCCGAGACTGCGGAATTCGCGTATAAGTGCGATGAGTTTTATCACCCCGAGGACGAGGGCGGAATCATGTGGAACGACCCCGAAATCGGCATAGAATGGCCCGATGTGGGCGAAATAATCCTGAGCGAAAAGGACAAAAAGCACCCGAAGCTCAGCGAATCAAAAATAACTTTTGAGGTGTAATTATGACAATAATAGTAACCGGCGGCGCGGGATTCATAGGCAGCAATTTTATTTTCCACATGCTGAAAAAGTACCCCGACTACCGCATAATTTGCTTGGACAAGCTTACATACGCGGGCAATCTCTCGACACTTGAGCCTGTAATGAGCAATCCCAATTTCAGGTTCGTGAAGTTAGATATTTGTGATAGACGAGGTGTCTATGCTCTCTTTGAGGAGGAGCACCCCGGCATAGTTGTGAACTTCGCGGCAGAGAGCCACGTTGACCGCAGTATAGAAAACCCGGAAGTCTTTTTGCAAACGAATATTCTCGGCACACAGGTGATGATGGACGCGTGCAGAAAGTATGGCATAACCCGCTATCATCAGGTATCTACCGATGAGGTCTATGGCGACCTGCCTCTTGACAGACCCGACCTGTTCTTTACCGAGGAAACGCCTATACATACGTCAAGCCCTTACAGCGCTTCCAAAGCGTCTGCTGACCTCTTGGTACTTGCATACCACCGTACATTCGGCTTACCCGTAACAATCAGCCGTTGCTCCAACAACTATGGTCCATATCACTTTCCCGAAAAGTTGATACCGCTGATGATTGCGAACTGCCTCAACGACAAGTCCCTGCCTGTCTACGGCAAAGGCGAGAACGTCAGAGATTGGCTCTATGTTGAAGACCATTGCAAGGCAATAGACCTCATAATCCATAACGGACGCGTCGGCGAAGTCTACAACGTCGGCGGGCATAACGAGATGAAAAACATTGACATCGTCAAGCTGATTTGCAAGGAGCTAGGCAAGCCTGAATCTCTCATCACCTATGTCAGCGACCGCAAGGGCCACGATATGCGCTATGCGATTGACCCGACCAAGATACATAACGAACTCGGTTGGCTGCCGGAGACTAAGTTTGAGGACGGAATCAAGAAGACGATTAAATGGTATCTCGACAACCGCGAGTGGTGGGAGACTATCATAAGCGGGGAGTATCAGAACTATTACGAAAAGATGTACGGCAACAGGTGAGAAGATGAAAGTATTAGTTACGGGCGCGAACGGCCAGCTCGGCTGGGATATGATTTCAGAGCTTAAAAAGCGCGGTCACGAGCCGATTGCGACCGACATCTTGGACAGCTTTGAACAGGACCGCGAGTACATAAAACTTGATATTACCGACGAAAAGGCGGTTCACGATGTCATTACAAAAACAAAGCCCGACGCGGTTGTTCACTGCGCCGCGTGGACTGCTGTCGACGCTGCCGAGGAAGAGGAAAACAAGCCGAAGGTCTATGCAATCAACGTCTTGGGGACTAAGTACATTGCAGAAGCCTGCAAAGAAGTAGATTGCAAGATGATTTATATCTCGACCGACTACGTTTTCAGCGGTGAGGGAACAGAGCCGTGGGAGCCGGATTGCGAGGACTTCGCACCGCTCAACTACTACGGCGAGACCAAGCTTGAGGGCGAGTTTGCGGTCAAAAAGGCGCTGACGAAATATTATATAGTGCGGACAAGCTGGGTTTTCGGCAGCCACGGAAACAATTTCGTCAAAACGATGTTGAGGCTTGCCGAAACGCATAAAGAGGTTAGAGTGGTTAACGATCAAATCGGCACGCCGACCTACACGCCCGACCTTGCGAGGCTGCTTGTTGATATGTGCGAAACCGACAAATACGGCGTCTACCACGCGACGAACGAAGGCGGATACATCAGCTGGGCGGAGTTTGCTGAGGAAATATTCCGAGTCGCGGGGAAGGATACGAAGGTCACTCCCGTAACGACGGAGGAGTATGGAATCAGTAAGGCGAAAAGACCGAGCAATAGCAGGATGGATACGGGCACTCTTGAGATTAACGGCTTTTCTTTATTACGCAATTGGAATGTCATATTACAATCGCTATAAATATTAATATTACGCTGTAATATACAGCGCATAGTTTTTACTGTATATTATACAGCACGAAAGTGATTAAAGATGTTAATTCTTATTTTTCTATATTTGTTTGTCATTATTGCAAATGTAGTTTGCGTTTTACGTCATCGTAAAAGCAACATAATTATATGTTTATCCTCTTTTTCTGCGCTGCTTTTGATGGCTGAAAATTCATATAATCCTGATTTTTATAATTATTCTTCTTGGTATGTTCAAAGATGGTATCCACCAAGCCTTGAAAAAGGTTATGTATTTTTGGCGGATTTCTTTCAAAGTATAGGTTTTTCTTTTAACCTTTTTAGATGGATTTGTTTTATTTGTTGTTTCTTGCTAATTGGATATGTTGTATACAAAACAACAGCTAATTGTCATGTTGTTATTTTGCTATACTTTGCATATCAAATATTTTTCGATTATGTTCAAATTCGGTCTTTTATGGTTGTGTCATTACTAACTCTAGCTATTTACCTTTTTTCACATAAACAATATTTGTTCACCGCGATTTTGATTTTGTTTTCAATTTCTATACATCGCATAATGATTATTTATATTTTTTTATTGATAGGAGATTTAATTTGTAAAAAATATAAGCGTTTTGCACCGGCAAGCGTAGCGGTAATTGTAGTTTTTTGCTTTATAATTTTTCTTAACGGAAATAATATACCATTTTTTGAACTGGTTAGGAACTTGTCCTTTATTGATAATGAAAAATATATGAAATATTTTACAACAAGAACGCAGTTCGGATTTATATTGCCTATGTCGCTACAGTTTGCAAATATTATTCTGTCAAGTATAACCATAAAAACGATAAGAAAAAACAAGAGTATGTTTTCTGAGCAAAATGTTAATTTTTGCGAAAGCGTTCATTTCTTAGTGGCCGCCTCAAGTATAGCTTTGCCGTTGGTAATGATAAACGAGGAATTTATAAGAATTTCCAGAAACTGCAATATCTTGATTTACATTATGATTGCTATAGCTTTGGAAGGATTATATAAGAACGGATGCAGCACTTTGTTCATAACCGAAAAAATTACTTGCAAGGAAAATTTCTATTATCTTATCGTCATTTTCAATATTTTGCTTTGGAATGTTCTTTATACACCAAACTCTATTGTTCAAGATATCTTTAGATATAATTATTTGATAGATTAGATAAAACGTGTTCGTTCAGCAAAAAGCAATGAGTTGGGAGAGTTTGGTATGAAATCTATAACCGTAGTAGAAATCAATGATATCACAGAATATCCTCCTGTGCAGAACTTAATAAGAGTTTTGCTTCATAAAGGTTATAATGTGAATTTGATAGGAACAAATATAGGCAATATTTCGACAGATATTGCTTCTTCTGATTGCTTTGTAGGATATGAATTACACAGAAATAGTACCAAAAAAATTTTAATTAGAATATTAAATCGGTTAGTCACGCATATAAGGGTTAGAAAAGAAGTTAGCAGATGCATGGCAAACTCTGATTACTTGTGGACAACATCAATGCTCACAGTCAGAGAATTGGGAAAAGGTGTGCTGAAATATAAAAATATACTTCAACTCATGGAACTTGCAGAACATGGATATTATTATCGTAATCACTTTAAATTTCCTGTAGAAAAATATGCAAGAAAATCTTGGAAAACAGTTGTACCAGAAATAAACAGAGCGTATATCCAAAAAGTTATGTGGAATCTAAATCATACGCCAATAGTGCTGCCAAACGATAAGGTACAATATCTTTCGCAAAAAGAAAATCGGGACAAAAAGATAGACATGTCCCTGCACTTCTGGTAGAATG
>CANRJU010000006.1 GCA_947631075.1 uncultured Lachnospiraceae bacterium | reverse complement strand
GATGGAAGATGATAATTTGACGGAATTTCAATATGTGATTGAAGACGATAAATGGAGGATGCTCATTAAATGAAGTATGTTGAGAATGACGATGGTGAAACCCTAAACATATGCGATTTTAATCAGGCGGTTTCCGCTGCCTATGCCGATACGGCTGTCAGAACAATCAGAGTTGCACAGGCTTTGGACATTCCTGTGTTTTCCTTTGATAGAAAGAATGTGATGGCACATGGTTCATTAAAAAGAGGATATGATGGAGGCGATTAAATTGAATAACAGTATCCAAATTTCAAATCAAGTATTATCAACTATAAAACAGCGCAGTTCAGCAAGAGCATACAGCACAGAGCAACTGACACAATCAGAATTAGATACAATATTAAAAGCAGGACTTATGGCGCCTACCGGGATGAATCGGCAGGAGATTCATTTTACAGTGGTAAAAGGAAACAACCCTGTATTGGCGGAGTTAGATGAAGAAAATAGACGACTTCGTGGACAAGAGAAACAACCTCATAATTTCTATTATGAGGCGCCGGTGCTTATTTTCTTGAGCGCAGAAGATGATTTTAAATGGAATAAAGTTGATTCAGGAATTGCAGTGGAGAATATGACATTGGCGGCAGAGAGTCTTGGATTGGGAACGTTGATAATCGGATGTGTGTATGATGCGTTACATGGCGAAAAGCAGGAATATTTTTCTGAAAAGTTACGGATACCGGAAAGTTATTCGTTTCAAATTGCCCTAGCGGTAGGGCATAAGACAGATAACAGGATACCGCATGAATACGATTATGAAAAACAGGTGACTATACTGGAATAAAGAATAATAAATTTTTTCATCGAATTTGAAATAAGAATTGACGCCATATATAACATAGGAAGATGGTAGTATAATATGGCAATGAATTATCGTATGGAAATTGTAGAAGATACGGACGAAGGGGGATTTGTGGTTTCATTTCCAGAACTTCCGGGATGTATTACTTGCGGTGAGAATATGGAATCAGCAATCGCCAATGCTATGGATGCTAAGCATGTATGGCTTGAGGCTGCAGTTGAAAGTGGGGTAGATATACAAGAAACCGAATGACTTGAAAAAAATGTCATAATTCATTGATTTTACTGACATTTTTGGCTGTTTATGGTATACTGGAAGCGCAACGAAATACATGGTATTTTAATAAAAACCTTGCACTTATCGAAACATGTTTTTTAAGTTGAATGGCGGCAAAACGCACAAAAAGGGAGGAAACAGAAGTGGAGAGAATAGCGAAATTTTTACAGGAAGCAGGAAATTATTATCTGGCGACCGTGGAAGGAGACCAGCCGAGAGTACGTCCGTTCGGAACAGCACATATTTTTGAGGGAAAACTTTACATCCAGACGGGCAAAGCGAAGAACGTATCCAGACAGATACATGCGAATCCTAAAGTGGAGGTGTGTGCCCTCAAGGACGATGAATGGCTTCGTATCGCGGGAGAACTGGTAGAGGATGACAGGCGGGAGGCGAGACAATCCATGCTGGATGCGTATCCATCCCTGCAGAGCATGTATTCTGCAGATGATGGGAACGCAGAGGTGTTTTATTTTCAGAACGCAACGGCGACCTTTTTTTCTTCTACTCATGAGCCAGAAGTGGTAAAGTTTTGACAGAAGCGGCAGCACATGAGTATTGTACAAAAGTATTGAACAAAAATATTGTATAAAAATATTGTACAAAAACAGAAGACCGCGAAAGGTTCCTGGAAAGGATAAATGGATGGCAAAGGGCACGAATCAGAAACTAAAGATATTATATCTCATGCAGATTTTGCTGGAGAGAACGGATGAGACGCACAGCATGACCATGCCGGAGATACTTGAGGCGCTGGAGTCCTGTGGAATTCACGCTGAGAGAAAAAGCATTTACAGTGACATAGAAAGCCTGCGGTTATTCGGGCTGGACATCATCGGTGAGCAGAACGACCGTACATATTATTATCATGTGGGCAGCCGGAGGTTTGAACTCGCGGAGCTGAAATTACTGGTGGACTCGGTGCAGTCCGCCAAATTTATTACGGCGAAGAAAACAAAAGAGCTGATCAAAAAAATCGGGGAGCTTACCAGTCACGCGGAGGCGTCTCAGTTGCAGCGGCAGATGTACATCTTTGAGCGGGTCAAGGCCATGAATGAGAGCATTTACTACAATGTGGACAAGCTCCATACGGCGATTAACTCCAATGTCCGGATCACATTTCAGTATTTTCAGTGGAATGTTCACAAAGAGATGGTGCTGCGCAGGGATGGTGATTTGTATGAGGTGAGCCCCTGGGCGCTGTCGTGGGACGATGAGAATTATTATTTGATTGCCTTCGATCACAGAGACCGCACAATTAAGCACTTTCGTGTGGATAAAATGCTGAATATCGAGATGATGAGGGAAAAGCGGGAGGGGAGCGAGCAGTTTCGCGCATTTGATCTGGCTGTGTACGCCAGAAAGACGTTCGGGATGTATCGGGGCGAGGAAGAAATGGTAACACTTGAGTGTGAAAACAGCCTGGTGGGCGCGATTATTGACCGCTTCGGCCAGGGTGTCTCCATTGTGCCGACCGATGAAAATCATTTTGTCGCTCATGCTAAGGTGGCGGTCAGCCGTCATTTTTTCGGATGGATTATTGCGCTGGGAGAGGGAGTTCGCATCACTGGTCCTGATGAGGTGGTGCGCCAGATGAAGGAGGAAGTAGAACGGCTGAGGAGGCAGTATGAGGTATAGGGTCTAGATAATCGCTCATTCAGAACAAAAAGCAGCCGGAATATTAAAAAAGAACAGAAGTTCGAAGGGCAAGACCGTTTTATGGTACAGGCAAAGATGTATAATGGACGCAGGCAAACAAAAAAGACCTATTCGAAAATAAGTCTTTTAAAAATCCACTCTTGTGGAGGCTCCGAGGAGCGATTAGAATAAATTTTGATTTGAACTTGTAGTGTGAACTCATATGGTGGTAAACCGTTTGAGTTATTAACATCATACAAGAAAGAAATGAATTTGTCAATACCTGAAAAAATTTTTTTGCGAAAAATTTTTGTAAATTTTTGCGTTATGCAATTATTGCGCGTTAAAATAAGTTAAGAGAACAGGAGTGAAAATCAATGAGAGAACGAAATGATTACTATGTGGGATTTGATATTGGAACAAATTCCATAGGCTGGGCTGTGACAGATGAAAATTACCGTATTCAGAAATTTAATGGAAAGCTGATGTGGGGAAGCCGCCTTTTTGATGAGGCGGAGACTGCGCAGGAACGGCGCATGCACAGGACGCTTCGACGCAGGCTGCAAAGAAGGCGTTGGCGTATCAATCTATTGCAGGAGCTTTTTGCCGAGGAAATCAGCAAAGTGGACATGGGATTTTATCAGCGATTGAGGGATGGAGCGCTGTTGCCGGAAGATAAGAGTGAGAATCAGGTGTACACATTGTTTCATGACGCGGATTTTACGGACACACAGTTTTATGGGAAATATCCGACAATTTATCATTTGAGAAAAGCGCTGATTACAGAGACAGATAAGAAGGATATCCGGCTGATTTATCTGGCTCTGCACCACATCATGAAGCATCGGGGACATTTTCTGTATTCCGGAACTGTGGAAAACGCAACGTCTTTTCGTTGTGCATATGATAATATGGCGCGTTGTCTGGAAGATGAGTTCGACGTGGTGATCAGTTGTGATGACGAAGATAAATTGAGTGCGATCATTCGCGATAAGAAGATGACGAAGCGGGATAAGTCATCGAGTATTTTGGCCTGCTGGCATTGTGAAAATGAAGACAGGCAAAAGCAGTGGAAAGCGATAGTCGGATTGATCTGTGGTTCAAAAGTTAAACTGGCAGAGGTCTTTGCGGATGATACGTTAAAGGATGTGGACCGGGATTCTGTTTCGTTTACGGATGCTTCTTATGACGAAATCTATCCGGAGCTGGAGGAAATACTTCAGGAGCGGTGCGGTATTCTGGACATATTAAAGGGCGTATATGACTGGGGGATTCTGGCGGATATTCTGAAAGGCGGAGAGTATGAGGGAGAGAGCTATCTTTCTATCGCTAAAGTGGCGATTTATGAAAAGCACAAGCGGGATTTACAGCTCTTAAAAACTGTAATCCGGGATTTTGACGATGTTACATACCGCGATTTTTTTCAGAAGACGGGAACCGATAATTACTGCGCCTATATTGGAACAACGCTGCGGAATGGAAAGAAGATTTCGCCGAAAAAGCGATGCTCCTACGATGATTTTAGAAAGGCAACAGAGAAAATTCTGAAAAAAATACCGAACGCTGACAGGGATGAGAATATAGCTTCTATCTTGGAGGAGTTGGGGCAGGGGACATTTCTGCCATTACAGGTGTCAAAGGAAAACAGCGTGATTCCGCATCAGGTTCATGCGATGGAGTGCAGGGCAATTTTGAAAAACGCGGAAAAACACTATGACTTTTTGCTGAAAAAAGATGAAAAAGGAAGAACAGTCAGCGATAGAATTATACAGCTGTTTGAGTTCCGTATTCCCTATTATGTCGGACCATTGAATACAGCACGGGGAGAAAATAGCTGGATGATACGGAAAGCGGGGGCAGAAGGAAGAATTGATCCTTGGAATTTCGAGGAGAAGGTAGATGTCAACGCTTCCGCCGAGCAGTTTATTCGGCGCATGACAAATAAATGCACATATTTGCTGGGAGAAGATGTAGTTCCCAAATATTCGCTGTTGTATTCGGAGTTTATGGTCTGGAACGAATTGAATAATGTAAAGGTCAGAAATGAAAAACTGCCCGTTGAATTGAAAAACAGGATTTTTGAGGAAGTTTTTCAGAAAAATAAAAAAGTGACCGGAAAAACCTTATTAAATTATCTCAAATGCGAGGGGATTGAGGTGGAAGCAGGCGACCTGTCTGGCTTTGACCAGACGTTTAAGAGTTCTCTGACTTCTTATCTCGACATGAAAAAGATTTTCGGGGATGAAATTCGCAAAGACTCATGCAGGAAAATGGCGGAAGAACTTATTTTGTGGATAACACTGTATGGGGATGCGCCGAAAATGTTAAAACAGGTGATTCGGAACCATTATGGAGAGGATCGTCTGTCAGAGGAACAGCTGAAAAAGGTATGTCTTTTAAAGTATCAGGGATGGGGGAGATTATCAAAGGAATTTTTAAATGGTGTGGAGGGAGTTTCTGTTGAGACAGGTGAGACATTTACAGTGATCAAGGCCCTGCGGGAAACCAATGATAACCTTATGCAGATTTTGAGCTCTAACTATACGTTTTCCGAAGAAATAGAGGCGAGAAACCGGGCGCAGTTCCAAAATGATGTCAGTTTCAGTTATGATAATATCATGAAGGACATGGCGGCCTCCCCTGCCATTAAGCGGGCAGCATGGCAGGTATTGCTTATCGCGGAGGAAATCCGGAAGATTATGGGAAAAGAGCCGCTGAAGATTTTTGTGGAGATGGCCAGAGGACCGGAAGAAAAGAAAGCGACGACATCGAGGTGGCAGAGACTGTTACAATTATATGCCAAAATTAAGGATGAGAGCAGAGACTGGAAGGCTGAATTGGAGGACAAAAAGGAGAGCGATTTTAGAAGCATAAAGCTGTATTTGTATTATACGCAGATGGGAAAATGCATGTACTCCGGGGACAGCCTTGATTTGTCACAGTTAGCTAACCTGGAAGTGTGCGACCGGGACCATATTTATCCGCAGTCCAAGACAAAGGACGATAGTCTGGACAATCTGGTGCTTGTGCGCAGCGATTATAACCGGATAAAGGGTGACGGAATGATCAAACCGGAATGGCAGGAGAAGATGACGCCGTTTTGGAAGATGCTGAAGGACAAGGGCTTGATTTCAGAGAATAAATTTCGTCGTCTGACAAGAAAAACGCCCTTGACAGATGAAGAACTGGCGGGATTCATCAACCGTCAGCTAGTGGAGACGCGGCAGTCCTCCAAGGTGGTGGCGGAATTGTTTCAGCGTATGTATGCAAATTCGCAGGTCGTCTATGTGAAAGCAAAGGCGGTTTCAGATTTCCGGCATGAAAATTTAAAAGCTGTAAAATGTCGTTCTATTAACGACTATCACCATGCCCATGACGCCTACCTCAATATTGTGGTGGGAAATGTGTATCATGAAAAGTTTACCAGTAATCCGCTCCGCTGGCTGCGGGAGAAAAAGGATTATAATTATAGCCTGAATCGCATGTTTGACTGCGATTTGGAAAAGAAGGGGCACATTGTCTGGGAAAAAGGCGAGAGGGGGACGATGCAGACGGTTCGCCACTATCTGAAACAGAGAGATATCCGTTATACGCGTTATGCGACAGAAAATAAACGGGGACAAAATGGAGGATTTTTTGATTCACAGATGGTAGGTAAGGATGCAAATGCTTCCATACCGATTAAAAAGGGAATGGATGTGAAAAAGTATGGCGGATATAAAACAATCACGCCGGCGTACTTCGCACTGGTACAATCCGTGGATAAGAAAGGGAATGTGCAAAAAAGCATTGAGTCTGTGCCGCTTTATCTAAAGCAGGAGGTGGAGAAGAATCCGGAGCGATATCTGGAATATTGTCGGAAGGAGTATGGTTTGGCAGAGCCGAAGGTTCTCATTGCGCGCATAAAAAAGGATTCACTGTTTCAGGTTAATGGATTTCCAATGCACTTGAGAGGGACAACAGGGAAACAGTTGATTTTTCAGGGGGCAGTTCAGTTGATTTTGGATGAGGAGTATGTGATTTGTTTCAAAAAAATTGAGAAATATTTGCAAAGAAATCAAGCGGCTGCCGGAAAGGGGCAACTGCCGATTACCGAAAATGATGGAATTACCCCGGAAGAAAATTTAAAGATGTATGATGAACTTTGCCGAAAACAGAAAGAAACCATTTATTCTCATAGACCGGTAAGTCAGTGCGATAAACTACTAGGAGGACGTGAAAAGTTTGCAAAAATTACCTGTGAAGAACAGTGTGTGGTATTAAATGAAATATTGCATTTGTTGCAATGTAAGCCAATTATGGCAAATTTGAAACAGATTGGGGGAAGTTCACTAGCGGGGAAAATAGTGATCAACAAGTTTATTACAAACTATGGAGAAGCAAAACTGATTCATCAATCGGTTACCGGCCTGTTTGAGCAGGAAATCGATCTTCTTGCGCTATGAGCTGGCGGATTGTGGTGATTTCAAACAGTGCAAAGCTGGATTACAAAATGGGACATCTGATTGTCCGTCAGGAAAATATCACAAAGATTCATTTAAGCGAGATACTGCTGCTGCTCATTGAGTCAACGGCGGTATCCCTGACGGCCAGCTTGCTCTGCGAACTGACAAAAAAGAAAATTAAGGTTGTATTTTGCGATGAAAAGAGAAATCCATCTTCGGAACTGATCGGATATTATGGCAGTCATGACACCAGCGCCAAAATCCGCAAACAGATTCAATGGAGCGAGGAGTCAAAAAGGCTGGTATGGACCGAGATTGTCTCGGAAAAAATACGAAATCAAAAGCTGTTTTTGGAGGAAGTGGGAAAAGAAAAAGAGGCGGCGTTATTGGGGCAATACCTATCGGAGATTCAGCCAGGGGACGAGACTAATCGAGAGGGGCATGCCGCCAAGGTCTATTTCAATGCCTTATTTGGAATGGAATTTTCCCGCACGCTGGATCATCCAATCAATGCTGCGCTGAACTATGGTTACAGCCTGATTTTGTCAGCGGTAAACCGGGAAATTGTTTCATGTGGTTACCTAACTCAACTGGGATTATTTCATGATAATATGTTTAATCCTTTTAATCTTGGTTCCGACTTGATGGAGCCGTACCGAATTTTGATAGACCGCAAAGTATATGAAATGTGTCCGGAGAAATTGGAGCATGAAGAAAAGATGGAGCTGGTGGATGTGTTGAATCAGTCTGTTTTGCTGGATGGGAAAATACAGTATGTATCAAATGCGATTAAATTGTACTGCCATAGTGTATTTGATGCCATAGATGATAACGACATATCGCTGATTTTATTTTATCGAAAAGAAGTATAATGTAAAAAATAAGCTCGATAGCTTATTTTTTACATGACTATTTGTTTTCGAATGAAAACAAATAGTTTTTGATGGCAGATGAGAAACTGCGTGCGCAGCTTTCTCATCGCCGCTTCGCAACAAGTTGCTCAGAAAAGAAGGATAATGTGAGTTACCGTTATATGAGAGTTATAGTCATGTTTGACTTGCCGACAAAGAGCTCGGCGGATATCAGAGAATATAATCGTTTTCGCAAACACTTGGTCAAATCCGGTTTTCTGATGATGCAGGAATCGGTGTACTGTAAATTGGCATTAAATGCGACGGTTGCGGAAGCGGTGATTGCTAATGTGAGGAAAAACCGACCGGAGCATGGGTTGGTGCAGGCGTTTAGCATGACTGAAAAACAGTTTTCTAAAATTGAGTTTATAACGGGAACTTCCACCTCGGAAATTCTGGATACGGATAAAAGGCTGGTGATTTTATGAAATTGGCGCATCCTGATTTTTTCTTTCCAATCGAAATTTCAGAATTGGAAATTCCCGTTTTGATTTTGGAAAATCCGGGTGGTTTTCGCAAATTTATATGGGAACTCCGGGAACAGACAGAGGGCCGGGAAGGGCGCTGGGTGCTGTCGGAGAATAATAAACCGCTAAATTTTGCAAAAAGTTGTGAAGTGATTATCAATCCGTTTGCGTTGGAAATAAATCAGAGAAAATTGCTGACTTCCCTATATGACAGGGTGGAAAAATTTGCCTCATCTTCCGAAGTGCTGATGATCTGGAACCAGATGGAATCCTATTTTCAGAAAGTGACAGAAGAACTATTGGCTACAACCGATGAATTTGCCCTTATTTATCGAGATAATATTTCAATTAAAGATTTTTTGAAATTTATGGAAGTGCGCTTTGAAGAACATAACGAAGATGTTGCAGAGCACATGATTGACTATTTTAGAATGTCAGCAGAAGTGATGGGAACGCGATTGTTTGTACTGTGCAATTTGAAATTGTTTTTTGATGGAAAGGAAATGCAATATCTGTATGAGCAGGCGCTGTATCATAAGTTCAGTCTGTTGCTTGTGGAAGGTCATATTCCTGATGGAAAAGAGAAAGGGGAGAAATGGATGATTGTGGATAAAGATAATTGCGTCATTGTGCCAGATGGTGTATAATCATTGTGAGGTAGCCATATGAGTCACCCATATTGTAGTGGTATGTTTATTCAGTGAGAGCCCATGATGGGGGATTTTAATTTTCGTCATTTGAGGTTTGAGAGTAGTGTGAACTCGTATGGTGGTAAAACTGTACCCTCATGACAGCGTAATTCTGTACTGTTTGAGAGTAGTGTGAACTCGTATGGTGGTAAAACCCGTCAAGGTCTTATCTCTTGCAACATCCTGTTTGAGAGTAGTGTGAACTCGTATGGTGGTAAAACGCGGAACGACTGATATATCAATCAGACTTGGTTTGAGAGTAGTGTGAACTCGTATGGTGGTAAAACCAGAGCTGCGGAGCTCAATCGGTACGCAGCGTTTGAGAGTAGTGTGAACTCGTATGGTGGTAAAACGATATCGCGGAACTGCGAAAGACGGCTATGGTTTGAGAGTAGTGTGAACTCGTATGGTGGTAAAACAACAAGGACGCCAAGGCGCAGGTCGATGCAGTTTGAGAGTAGTGTGAACTCGTATGGTGGTAAAACCCTATTGGCGACGAAAACAATGATAGCGAGGTTTGAGAGTAGTGTGAACTCGTATGGTGGTAAAACGACAATAGGAAGGATGGTACAAAGAATGAGGTTTGAGAGTAGTGTGAACTCGTATGGTGGTAAAACTGTGGTTTTGACATACACAAGTATTACATGGTTTGAGAGTAGTGTGAACTCGTATGGTGGTAAAACTATCTTCGGGAAGTCTCGCGTCGTCATAAAGTTTGAGAGTAGTGTGAACTCGTATGGTGGTAAAACATATCTTGCAGAGCATATATAAACGCTACGGTTTGAGAGTAGTGTGAACTCGTATGGTGGTAAAACTGCAATAGATGAATCATATACAGATCAGGCGTTTGAGAGTAGTGTGAACTCGTATGGTGGTAAAACGGTTAAAGATGATTTCTACTTCCTCATTTTGTTTGAGAGTAGTGTGAACTCGTATGGTGGTAAAACGTTTCTAGCGAATTTCACGGCACAGGAAAGGTTTGAGAGTAGTGTGAACTCGTATGGTGGTAAAACTTTGACACCGCCAAGTCCATTGCAGCAGCTGTTTGAGAGTAGTGTGAACTCGTATGGTGGTAAAACTGCACATTTTTGATGATAAATCAGTTGAGGGTTTGAGAGTAGTGTGAACTCGTATGGTGGTAAAACCCTGCCATGTATGAGTATCGCTTTCGACATGTTTGAGAGTAGTGTGAACTCGTATGGTGGTAAAACTCTCTTTTTTGAAAGAATTGAGCGAACCCTCGTTTGAGAGTAGTGTGAACTCGTATGGTGGTAAAACTTCCGCAGTTTCCTGTGGGTCGGCCAGTTCGTTTGAGAGTAGTGTGAACTCGTATGGTGGTAAAACACTACTCTTAGTGAGGAGCCCTTGCTCTACGTTTGAGAGTAGTGTGAACTTGTATGGTGGTAAAACCACGGTCAGTGCATATTCCGCATCGACTTGGTTTGAGAGTAGTGTGAACTTGTATGGTGGTAAAACAACATTCCATACTAATCGCAGCACCTGACTGTTTGAGAGTAGTGTGAACTTGTATGGTGGTAAAACCTTTCCGGGACTTTGCCGAAATCATCACCGGTTTGAGAGTAGTGTGAACTTGTATGGTGGTAAAACGCTGGAAATTCGCGGGAGGTAGACAGATGCGTTTGAGAGTAGTGCAACCTCATATGGTGGAAAAACTACTGTAGGTATATTTATCTCTGTTTTTGCGTTTGCGAGGAGGATATGTAGGTTCCTGAAAGTGTAAAAACCGCGGCAGCCTGCATAAAGAGTTATTATGACGAGCAGCAGGCCCATGTAGATGATATGGTGATTGCTGTGGGCTTTTTCTGAGGCTGACGCATACAGATATGAGAAATGACAAAAAATGGAGACTTTACCCCTCCACCAATATGAGCGGGGGGGAGTCTCCTTAATTATTATAACCGATGTAAACAGGAAAAGCAAGTTTGAAAGTAAATAATATGGAGAAGAAAATTTTGTTTTTATTAAAGATGCATACGATAATAAAGAGACAGCATGGAATACTGCAATGGATGCAAGTTATTGTTGTGGCTAAAAAAATAGTTTAATATGATTGAATTGTCAAGATGGAAGCCAAACGGCACTGACCGAAATGGCAGAGGGCAAGCGAAGCCGGACGGAGAAGGGAGAAAAATATGGAACACATGGGAATGACAAACATATGTATCTGGTCAAAGAGTACGTCGAAAAAGGATTGAAAGGAGACGGAGTAGTCACATTGGAGGTCGAGGCACGATGAGGTTATATCGGAAGCGGAATATCTGGAAATAGGTTATAGGAGGTGGAAGCGTGACGAATGAGGAGAAAGCGCAGGAAGAATGGATGGATGTTCTTCGGTGGGCTACCGAAGAAACGTTCAAAGTTACGGCCCGCCTAAAAAAAGAGGGCATACCTTGTTATGGCTTGGATACTAACAAGGAGCATTATGCTTATATTCATCAGGAAACGTACAGAAAGCTGGATGAAATCAGAGAAAAATATGGCATAAAGCCAAAAAACGAACAGGCATAGTTTTTATAAGGTGCGCTCAGTATGGGCGCACTTATATTTTCAGCCATAAGGGGAACATAAGTTCGAAGAACAAGACCGTTTTATGGTACAGGCAAGGATGTAGAATGGAAGTGCAAGATAACCAAGAAAGACCTGTTTGGAAATAGGAGGGATTTTTATGGGTACTATAATTGGCACAATCATAATAATCTGTATTTTTTATTTGCCGTCAAAGATTACAGAGTGGAAATCAGATAACAGAGTTACACCGCCCGGCTATCACCATGATTGCGAAAAGGCAATAGAGGATATTAGAAAGCATGGGCGGCAATATTTCTATGAACAGCACTTAAAAGGCAAGTATGACGCGCCCGGAGAAGCGGTCGAGTTTAAATATGCGAAAAAGGAGAAATAGATGTGAATCGTTGGATGGATGTTACGAATACTTTTTTCGGAATCCCAAAGAAATTATAAAAATACTTATATTTTTAAAGGAGCTGATCTATATGAAAAATTCTACTTTGGTACTGTGTGCTGTAGTTTTTCTTGTGTTCGTAGGCGTCGCATGGGCCGGCGCTGTTACGGACGATGCAAATGTGCCCAAATGCCTTGCTCCCGGCTGTAATAACGAACGGGCTAAATACAGTGGTTATTGTAATCTGCACAAGCCGTCAAGCGGGAGCGCATCCACATATGGGAGTTATTCCTATAGCAGCAAATCCTCAAGCAGCTCCTCCAAGAGTGATTCGAAAAGCACCAGCAGTTACAGCAGCAAATCAACTACGACCAAACGCCCATCATATAGCGGTAATACTAAGAAAAGTACAACAACCAAAAAGAAGTCATATGAATCTTACGATGATGGGTATGATGATGTCTATATGGACGGAGACTATGATTACGACAGATATAATAATGACAGGGATTATGCGTATGGCGTAGATGACGCAATCGAGGAGTATGAGGAGGAAGGGGAAGATTGGTGAAACTTAATCAGCTTTCGTTTGCGGCTACTGACTGGTCTGCAAACTTGTCAAAAATTAAAAGAATAGTTTAATAAAGTGCTGACAAGCATAGTTTAATATGATAGGATGTCAAGAGAGAAGCCGAACGACACTGACCGAAATGGCAGCGGGCATGCGAAGCCGGACAGAGAAGGGAGAAAATATGGAACACATGGGAACGACAAACATATGTATCTGGTCAAAGAGTACGTCAAAAAAGGATTGAAAGGAGACGGAGTAGTCACATTGGAGACCGAGGCACAATGGCTATATTGGAAGCAGAATATCTGGAAATAGGTTACAGGAGGTGGCGTCGTGACTAATGAAGATCTGGCTCAAAAGGAGTGGGAAAGCGTGCGCGAGTGGGTTTTGAGTGAAGAGGACAGAGTTGTAGAAAAGTTAAAAAGAGAAGGCAGGTATGCACCAGGTCTGGATGGTAATATGGAACCATTTGCTTATATTTATCAGGAGAGGAACAGAAGACTGGATGAAATCAGGGAAAAATACGGCATAAAGCCAAAAAATGAACTGACATAGTTTTTATAGGGTGCGCCCAGCATGGGCGAACTTATATTTTCGACTGCAAGGAAAATATAAGTTCGAAGAACAAGACCGTTCGGCTTGCGTAGAGAATAATGATGAATATAGAGAACGGCTTGTAGACATATATGGTAAAAGTGCTAGATGTGCTTATAAAAAGAAACAGAGAATTCGTCAGATATCGTTGGCTGATGAATCCCTTTTTAATTGCAAAAGGGAGAAGAAAATCATCATTTCTACGATTATTATTGAAAAACAGGGTTTTATATGATAGAATAGCACATAATTAGGGGATTTATCTGGATAATTGTTAAAATTGCGAATTCCTCAGGGATTATTAAAACATTTATTCTGTCTCAGGAAGGGAAGAGGGCATTAAAAATAGATTTATAGGCAAAAATATAGAGTGAAGAATGAGGTGATAAATAGATATGAAAATTAAAAAGTTAACATTAAATAATTTTATGGCGTTTGAAAATGCGGAAATAAATTGGTCAGATAATATTAATATTATTAGTGGTGAAAATAGCACCGGAAAAACAACGATTTTGAAAGTGATGTATTCTTTGATAAAACCGCTTAGTAATGGAAATAGAGATAATTTGACAAAAGAGATGGAAGAGCAGATTTTTGTAAAAAAAATCCAAGGTGTGTTCCGTCCTGATGAAATGAAAATTGGCAGATTAGTAAGCCGTAAACAAGGAAGCAACAGAACAGAATTGTCTGTCGTTTTGGAGAAGAATCAAAAGATTACAGTGGGATTTGGAAACAGACAGGAAAATCATGCAGATTTTTCCATAGTACAAGGTAAAAAAACAGAAAAATATGATGTTATTTATATTCCTACAAAAGAAATGATTTCCACAGTAGAACATTTTGTGTCGTTATATGATGAATATCATATAGATTTCGAAGAAATGTATTATGACCTTGCAAAACTTTTGGATCGACCAATTTCAAAAGGTCCTAACACTACTGAACAGAATCAGGTATTAAATAATTTGGAAGACATAATGAAAGGACAAATTGTTCAGAAAAACAAGAAATTTTATTTCAAAATAAAAGGTGAAGGTGAATTTGAGATGGGATTGCTTTCAGATGGATATAGAAAGCTATCCATGATTGTTTATATGATTCTTTCAGGAAGTTTAAATAAAAATACAATTTTATTCTGGGATGAGCCAGAAACGAATATGAATCCTAAAATGATTCACCCAATTGTACAGGCAATGGTTGCTTTAGCACAGATGGGAGTACAGATTTTTGTTTCCACACATGATTATTTTATTCAACAGGAGTTTAATATGATTGAAGCTTATCCGGAATTAAATCCTAAAAAAATGGATATCAGATTTATTTCATTGTTTAGGGATGAAAAAACACGAAATATTAGTTACGAAATAAAAAATTCAGCATCTGATTTGGAACATAATGCAATTATGGAGGAATTTGATGCGATGTATGATAGAGAACAGAGGATTATTTATGGAGAATAATATCAGGGAAGAAAGTGGATTAAAGTTTCAATTTTCAGAGAATGATACAGTGATAAAATTTGATGATACAAAATTTTATAGGGATTATTTCAATAAATTACCGGGAGCAAAAGGTGTTGATTTTATCTCTGTTAATAAAGATAAGATTGCTTTTATAGAAGTAAAGAACTGTACTGGGAATGAAGGAAATTGTCGGTGGAGAATTTTCCCGAATAACCAAAAACACGATACGACACATACTTCTGTTGATGTGGAGGGCAGAGATAGTCTGGATATTGAAGTAGCACAGAAAGCAGCAATGACATTAGCTGCTTTGGTTGGGGCAAAATCCTTTGAAGATACAAAAGAGTGTGTGGACGATTTAAGGGAATGTATACAATTTATGTTAAGTGACAGCTTTCCTGATGATTCGAAAAAGAAATATGTTATTTTGTTTCTTGAAGGCGATTTTGATGGGAGAACGCGAACCAAAAAGATGATCATGAAAGCGTTACAGGATAGTATGAACAAAAAACTTCAATGGATAAATTGTAGAGTATCAGTAGTTGATTCTCATACATATGACTCGAGAATATTTCGGATTGTTGGATAGACACAGCAAAGTTGAAAAACATGAACTTATCCGCATTTGTGCAATATTGTGCTGACAAGATGCAAAAGAAATTAAAGAATAGCTTAATAAAGTACTGATAAGCATAGTTTAATATGATAGAATTATCCGGAGGGAAGTCAAATGTCAGAAGGTTGGAAAAAAAGTATGGCTTCAAGTATGAAAGAAAGAAACGATAAAGAAGCATGGGACGCATATATGGCGGAAGGAAAACGATTGATGGAAGAAACAATGAGGCAGGCGGAGGCTCTTGAGGAAAAGTATAAAGACGAGCCAAGAAATGCAGGAATCGACGGAGATCCGGAAATGAAAGAAAGAAGGGAAATCACACGTCGGTTCGGCCAAGAAGTTAAGCGGTTGCAGGAAAAATACGGCATAAAGTAAAAAAATGAACTGGCATAGTTTTTATAGGGTGTGTCCAGCATGGTCGCACTTATATTTTCGACCATAAGGAAAACATAAGTTCGAAGAACAAGACCGTTTTATGGTACTGGTAAGGATGTAGAATGGAAGTGCAAGATAACCAAGAAAAATAAATAATATGGAGCATAACATGGAGTCGGCAAAAATTTAAGAGCAATGTGAATTCACAACACAAGAAAGCGGGAGGTGTGAATGACCAAGAAAGAAAAGATATTTTGTGAAGGCTGCAGGAAATTTACTTTGATAACAATTAAATATTTGTTGATGTTTTAGACTACATAGTGGTCGGAAGGGAGATTAATATGGGATTATTTGGAGACAAGGATGCGATTGTAGGAGCAGCGTTGGGTACAGGAGGAGCTTTTGATAAGAACAAGAAAATTGACAAGGGAGCTGTTTTCGGAGCAGCAATGGGAGCGAGTATTGGTTCTGGAAAGAAATGGACACTGGAAGATTCGTTAAAATTGGGAGCAGTTGTTTCAAGTATGGAAAATAAGAAAAAGAGATAGGGGGGGAATATGCGTATGGCGTAGATGGCGCAATCGAGGAGTATGAGGAGGAAGGGTAAGATTGGTGAAACTTGTGTGTACTCTGTGCAGGGGACACAAATGCTTACTATCATCAAAGTGTTTTTTATTGCTTAAATGTTATGAATCAGATATAATATATTATGAGAGGTTTGGTAAGGTGATGCAGATGACGTATATATGGGGAAATGATAGTTATATGATATGTTGTGAAATAGGAGACTTACAATGCTTACACTTGAATACGGTTCCCCCTCAGCGTCTGCCATTCTGATACAGATGGTCAATGCCCACGAAGCCGCGTTGCTTGAAAAAGAATTTGCTTTTATAAGTGAGAATGTTGATGAAGGATTCCGGTTAATTGCTTTTCAGGTGGAGAATTGGAATTTGGATTTGTCTCCGTGGAGCGCCCCTGCGGTGTATGGGGAAGAAGACTTTGGGGATGGGGCGTCCCGCACGCTTTTGGAGGTGCTTGGTTATTGTACGGACCGGAGCAAGAGCTATTACATCGGCGGTTACTCGCTGGCGGGACTGTTTGCTTTATGGGCAGCGTGCCAGACGAGTATATTTGAGGGGGTTGCCGCGGCGTCCCCCTCGGTTTGGTTTCCGGGATTTGTGGAATATATGAAAGAGCATGAATTTCGGAGCGACACGGTGTATCTCAGCCTTGGCAGCAAGGAGGAGAAGACGCGGAACCCCGTTATGGCTACCGTGGGGGAGAGGATTCGCGAGACCTATGACTGGCTGAAAGGGCAGGGGAAAACCTGCGTTCTGGAATGGAATCCGGGCGGGCATTTTAGGGAGACCGATCAGAGAATGGCGAAGGCGTTTGCCTGGGTGATGAAGCAGTAAAAAAAGCAGCAGGAAAAAAATAGAAAATAACCTTTACACGAGAATGGATTCATGATATACTGAACATATGTTCGATACTGTGTAAGCGTAAGACGAAAGAAGGAGGGGCTTACCCCTATGAAGGTCACAGAGAAATTGACGAAGCCGCTCACAGAGGCGAAGTATCTGAATGTGGAAAATACAGACCGGTATCGTCCTATTGTGCGGCTTTTTTATTTATATTATGAGCAACTGAGATATTGGATGTATCAGGAAGAAGTGTATGAGGAGCTCAGGCAGGACTCTCTTTTTTCAGATTATACTATGGAGCAGTGCCAGCAGGATCTCGCTGTGCTGGTGGAGTGGGGGAACCTTGCCACGATTCAGGATGCCCGCAAGGTCAGCACGATAGAGGAATTTAAAAATAAAAAATTCCGCTATCAGTTATCCGAATATTCGGTTGAAATTGAGCGCATGGTGGTGCGTCTGGAGAATTTGTTTGTTGAGGGGGCGTCTCTGGAGCCGACGCTGCTTGAACGGATCCGCCTGCATTTTTCACGGATGAATGATATGCGGGGACAGCCGGGTGAGAGGATTTACGGATGGTGGAACGACCTGAACAATGATTTTGTCCGTTTGAACCAGAATTATCAGGATTACATGAGAACGCTCAATAGTGTGAAAGCGGAAGAGATGATGAAGACGAAAGAGTTTCTCGTGTTCAAGGATCGTCTGATTGAATACCTGAGGAATTTCGTTAAGAGCCTGCAGATGAATGCGGCCATGATTGAGAAGTACATTCAAGGAGTGGATGAGCGTACATGTGAGGAAATTCTGACGAGCGTGAAGGAGTATGAGCTGGCGATTCCGCGCATGGATGTGGAAGTGTCGGAGGAAAAGGTGTGGGAGAATATCATGGGACGATGGGACAGCATTGTCCGATGGTTTTATGGAGGAGACGGGAAAGAGTCAGAGGCGGGCAAGGTATTTGACACGACAAATGAAATCATACGAAAGATTACCCGTTATGCCATGCGGATCAGCGAGTGGAGCAATCGCGGGGCGAATCGGCGGGAGGAGTACAAAAAGCTTGCACAGATGTTTATGAAATGCCGGAATCTGAACGAGGCCCACAGATTGTCTGCCTGCGTTTTTGGCATTGAGAAGCCGCTTCACTTAAAGGCGGAGGTGATGCGGGAGACGGAGAGCATCAACAGCGGCGTGTACGAGGAACCGCCGCATTGGATCACGATACAGCCGAGAGTGCGCACTTACCGTGGGAAGACAGAGAGGACAGGAATCGTGTATCGCACGGAGGAAAAGGAGAGAACCCGACGCCAGATTCTGGAGCGCGCGCAGCGAGAACAGGCTATGCTGCAGGGATACATTGAGGACGGCCGTCTGGACTTTTCCAAGCTTCCGGTGATTGAGCCGCAGATTCGGAATGTTTTCCTGACATGGCTCTCCAAGGCGCTGGAAAGAAAAAGCAAGAGGGCGAAGACGGAAGAGGGACGGGAGTATTATATCGAGGAAAATGCAGGGGAGACTTGCGTGCTTCATTGCACTGATGGGGAGTTTACGATGCCCGCATACACATTGGTATTTACCGGGGAGGAGGGATGGCAGTGAAGGCGCTGGAGATTTTGCTCAGCCGCCGCTGGATTCTGAAATCGCGGGAAAAAGAACTGTATTATCAGCTCAAGGATGAGCTGGGAGAAGTAAAAAAATTTCTCATGGAAAAAATGGGCTACCAGGTAATCGTCAATCCTATGCTGGTCAAGGCGGAAAAAGTGCCCGCGGAGCCGGAGAACTGGATGGGAATACTGGAATTTAAGGATATCCGGGATTATGTGTATTTTTGCTGTGTCCTCATGTTTTTAGAGGATAAGGAGCCGGAGGAGCAGTTCGTTCTGTCGGAGCTCACAGAATATGTACAGGGACAGAATCAGGAGATGGATACGGACTGGACCGTCTACCACCATCGGCGCAGTTTGATCCGCGTCATAAAATTTTGCGTCGGATGCGGCATGATGAATGTAAACGATGGGGATGAGGAGGGATTTGCAAAAGACGCGGACAGCGAGGTTTTATATGAAAATACAGGAGTGTCCAAATATTTTACCAGGAATTTCACCAGAGATATTATGGAATATACGGGACAGGAGGATTTTCTGAATGAGGAGTGGATCGATATCAGCGCGGATCGTGGAATTGTCCGCAGGCAGCGGGTGTACCGCAATCTGATCATGTCTATGGGAATCAGCAAGACGGATCGCAACGAAGAGGATTTTGCCTATATCCGAAATTACCGGGGGATGCTTCGGGGTGAGCTGGAGGAGCTGTTTGACTGCAGCCTTCAGATTCATCGGACAAGCGCTTTTATGGTGTTGGGCGAGGAGTGTCGCATGGGGCGTTGTTTTCCGGAAGAAAATACGCTCTCGGATATTGCGCTCCTGTGCGGCGGGCTGCTCTTGCGCGAAATTGAACAGGGGAAAATCGAGGTGCCGGCGGATGAGAGAATCTGCATTTCACGGGCAAAATTTGAACAGATCATTGAAGTGTGCAAGACGATGTATGGAAACGGATTTATCAAGACCTACAGGGAAAAGACGACGGCGGAGCTCACCAGGGAGATTACGCAGTATATGGAAGAGCTTCAGTTGATACAGGTGAGCGGCAGTGATGTGCTTGTAAATCCGGTGGTCGGGAAGATTGCGGGAGAGTATCCGGCGGATTTCCAGCAGCAGAATGAAAAATAGCAATGGAGAAAATTATGAGAAATGATAAATGGCAGATGCACAGAGTGGGGCTGATCAACTTCTGGTATTACGATGAGGAAGAATATTATTTTTTGGATGGCAGGATGTTATTGCGCGGGGCAAATGGTTCCGGAAAATCCGTGACGATGCAGAGCCTTATTCCTCTTCTGCTGGATGGGAATATGCGCCCGGAGCGGCTGGATCCGTTTGGATCGCGGGCGAGGAAGATGGAAAATTATCTTCTGGAGGAAGGGGATGAGCGCGACGAGCGGACAGGCTATCTCTATCTGGAGTGCAGGCGCCGCGAGACCGATCAGTACGTGACTATCGGCATCGGACTTCGCGCAAGAAAAAATAAAAAACTGGAGTCTTGGTATTTCTGCATTACAGATGGAAGAAGAATCGGGAAGGATTTTTTTCTCTACCGCGACGTTCATAACAAAATACCTTTTTCCAGAACGGAACTGCGCAACCGCTTAGAGGAGGGCGGAAAGGTGATGGATACGCAGAGTGAGTACGTCAGCTGCGTGAACCGCCTTTTGTTCGGATTTGACACAATCGAGGAGTACAAGGAGCTGCTGGAGCTGCTTATACAGCTTCGCACGCCGAAGCTTTCAAAGGATTTTAAGCCCTCTGTGATCAATGATATTCTGAGCAATTCCCTGCAGACGCTGTCGGAGGAGGATCTGCGCCCGATGTCAGAAGCCATTGAAAATATGGACAATATGAGAACCAGCCTGGATTCCCTGAAGGACAGCATTGGCGCGGCGGATCAGATTGCGCGCACCTATGAACAGTATGTCCGGGCAGTTCTGTATGACAAGGCGGAGGCGTATCTGGAAGCGGGAAAAGAATGTGGCAGATATGAAAAAATGGCCGGTGAGCTGACGAGGCAGCTGGAAGAGTCGGAGGCGGCCCTGACCGGGGAACGGGAGAATTACACGGCGCTGACGAGGGAGCAGGAGGTCCTGCAGGAGGAAAAGGACTCGCTTTCCCAGAGTGACGCGGCGCGGCTGAAGGATGAAGAACAGCGTATTCTTGGAGAGATCGGGGACTGTGGAGATCAGTTAGAGGAGAAGGAGCGGCAGGAGTCGCGTAAGTCGGAAAATCGACTGGATATGGAAGAAAAAAGAAAGGGGCAGCAGGAGAAAAACGAACGGGAATGGGATCAGGTTCTGTGTTCTCTGGAGGAAATGGAAGATCTTATGGAGGACAGTCCCTTTGACGATAGCGGCTTTTTGGTTCAGGAGCTGCGCGAGAGGCGGGACGAGGAGTATTCCTTTGCTGCCCACGAGCAATTATTTCAGGCGCACCGCGACAGGGTGGAAGAGGGCATCCGTATTCTGGAGAAAGAAAAGTATGTCCGCGACGCTTACGACCGCGCCCTGCAGGAGCTGGATGAGGCCAAGGCTGCGCGTGACGCCGCGGAGCGGGAATGCGGCCAGTATGCCGAATTGCTTCATGAGACAAAGAGCGAATTGCTGGAACGGATTTACAGGTGGGAAAAGGAAAATAAAGAACTGCATGTTCCATCGGAAGAACTGCAGGAAATTGCAAGATGGATCGAGAGTTACCGATACGGGGACGACTATTCGGAGATTATTCAGTCTGTCCGCAACCGGCATAACTGTATTGAGGACGATCTGCGGGATCAAAAGAGCGGGATTATCCGTCAGTGCCAGCCCTTGAAAGAAGAGCTGGAGCAGCTGCGGATTGAGATCGGAGAGTGGGAGAGCGCCAGGGAACCGGAGCCGGAGCGGACGCCTGAGGTGCTGCGGAACAGGGAAAAATTAAGAGAGCTTGAAATTCCCTTCCTGGAATTTTATAGAACCGTGGATTTTAAGGACGAGCTGACAGACGGCGAGAGGGGACAGCTTGAAGAAGCCCTTCTGCAGATGGGCCTGCTGGATGCCTTGATTGTGCCGGGGGAATATCGGGATCCGGTGATGGCGCTGGATGCCGGACATTGCGACAAATATATTTTCAGCGATGCGGTTCCTGCACGAGGCGGCAGCCTGGCGGATCTTCTGGACGTGGAAAATGGACAGGAGGACATTTGGCGGTATATGCAGGTGAGCGTGGCGCTGTCGGCAATCGGACTGGAGCGTGGCAGTGAGGGAATGACCGGGACCTGGACCGACCGTCAGGGCCGTTATCAGATAGGTCTCTTGGAGGGAAACACAAGCAGGACTTATGCGGCCAGATTTATAGGGACGGCCTCAAGAGAGCGCTACAAGGAAGAAAGACTGCGCGAACTGCGGCAGAGACAGGGTGAGCTGGAGGATAGCCTGGGGAAGCTGGAGGCGGAGCTGCGTGAGCGGGAAAACCGGCTCTGTACATTAAAAGAAGAATTTTCGGCTTTTCCCAGAGATGCGGATTTAAAGACGGCCGGAAAGCAGTTAGACGAAAAGGAAAAGAATCTGTCGGACATGTTGTCTGCGCTGCGCAGGAAAGAAGAAGAGTCGGAGCGGAAGCGGGCGGAGTGGGAGGATGTAAGTCTTCAGGCTCAGGAAATCTGCGCAAAGGCATATCTTCCCCACCGTCTCGAGGCATTTCAAAAAGAGATGGAAAACCTGAGACAATATGACAGATTGCTATCAGATGTCAAAAGGGGACACGGCGCTTACTTAAACGGCGCCCGCATGCTTGAAGGGTTTGAGGAGAGCTTGCAGGAGCTGGATCAGGATCTGGACGATATCCGCTATGAAATCGGCCGCATAACAGCAGCCAAAAGAAAACAGGAGGCGAAGCTTTTATCTGTGCGCGAGCAGCTTGCGCTGACGGATTATGAGCAGATTCGCGATCGCCTGGATTACTGTGTGAAGCGTCTGGGCGAGCTGCAGAACGAGATTGTGGTCTCGGCCAGGAGAGAAACAAATCTGGAGGACAAAATCGAACAGCTTCGCGGAGACCGTCAGACAAACGAAGAGTTTTTTGCCAGGGAGAGAATGAGGAAAAAACAGTTGGAAGAGGTGTTTGACAGTGAGTACAGGCTGTCTGTGGAAGATGTGTCCATACGGCCGGAGGAAAGCGGAGAAAAGCTGCCGGAGGAGAGAGCCAGAGACGTTCAGAGGATGCTGCGGGGAATGACCGGGGAGAAAAGCCAGGAGGATCTGTATGGGAAGGTGCAGGAAGTATTTCATCAGTATAAGGTACACCTGACAGAGTACCAGATTACATTACAGACAGATTTTGAAGAGCTGAGCGAGGCGTATTCCGAGCTGGGAGTTCGGATATCCCGCTTGGATATTCGTGCCAAATACCGGGGCGCGTCTATTTCGTTCCGGGAACTTCGGCAGAAGCTGGAAGCGGACCGGGAGGAACGGGAGCGCCTGCTCAGCGACAAGGACCGCGAGTTGTTCGAGGATATCCTGGCAAATACGATCAGCAAGAAAATCCGGGCGAGGATTCATGCCAGCAGGCGCTGGGTGGAAAACATGAACGCCCTTATGGAATCCATGCAGACATCCAGCGGCCTGCGGCTCAGTCTCCGATGGAGGAGCAAGCGGGCAGAAAAGGAAGGGCAGCTGGACACAAACGCCCTGGTGGAGCTTTTGCAGAAAGATGCGGAAATCATGCGGGAGGAGGATATAGAAAAATTGTCAGGGCATTTTCGCTCGAAAATTAACGAGGTGCGCAGGCAGGCGGAGGAGGGCGCGGGTTATCAATCCTTCCATGGAATTATGCGGGAGATACTGGATTACCGGCAATGGTTTGAGTTTCAACTGGAGTGCCAGAAGACCGGCGAGAAAAAGAAAGAACTTACAGACCGGGTATTTTTTACATTCAGCGGCGGCGAAAAGGCGATGGCGATGTATGTACCTCTGTTTTCTGCAGTTGTGGCAAAATACAGCGGGGCCAGGGACGACGCCCCGAGGATGATTTCTCTGGATGAGGCATTTGCCGGCGTCGATGAAATGAATATTAAAGATATGTTCCGGCTTATGGTGGAATTTGAATTTAATTTTATCATAAATTCACAGATTCTGTGGGGCGATTATGAGACGGTGCCGTCGCTGGCCATTTACGAGCTGTTCCGGCCGGAAAACGCGAAATACGTAACGGTGTTTCCCTTTGTGTGGAATGGAAAAGTGCGAAAAATAGCAAAGAGTATAGGTGATGAGATTGAGCTGTGATAAGATGGAAGAATGTATCCGGTATTTTAAGAATCGTCCCGTATTCCACAAGGTTTTTCAGCTCTTTTGGGAGAAATGTGAAGGTCTGGGCCATATGGGCGGGAGTATCCGTCTGGAGGGGCTGAGCCGGGAGGAGAAGGTGCAGATCGGCGGTTTTTTACAGAAGGATTATATCGGAAAGGAGCCGGTTCAGATCTCTGGCAAGACAATGGAAAGGGCGTTAGAGGGGAGCCGTTTTGGAGGACTTGCGTGGGAGGACATTCTCTGCTGTTATTTTGAGCGGACGCTGGAGACAAAAATAGAAAAAAAGAACCGGGAGCGGCGGCAAAAGGATACATTTTTTGAAGAGCTTTTATCACAGTGCAGAGAAGAGCGGCAGCGGCAGTGGATTCAGGAGATGGCGGATGATACCGCCCATCTGTACCACCGAACTGCTATGAGCCAGTACCGGGAGGACGCGGACTCTTTCCGCGTGGTCCTTCAAAACGTGCTGGAGGCCGCGAAAAGCTTTCCGTGCCAGCGGGGAGAGGTGGAGGCGATTGCCGTATTTGCGGCGAGAACCACGGGCAATCCGCATTTTTTTGACGAGGGCAGACAGGGGGAGCGGCTGCTGTACGATTATCTGAAATACATTTTTACCGACGAGGGAACAGAGGGACTTTCTAAGACGGAGCAAAAGAGACAGCTGTTTTACCGGGCGGGTATTTTAAAAGATGATCTGTCAAATGTAGTATTGGCATACCGGATTCATGGCAGGAAAAAGGATGGGCGGATGCACGAGGGAATAGAGGGATTTTTTAGTGAGAGCCAGCCGGTCCAGATTACGCTCCGCGCGCTGGGAGACATGCGGGAGATGTGGGCGGACGCAGATCCGGTCTACATGGTAGAAAACCCAGCGGTCTTTTCCTGGCTCTGCGAGCAGTATCCGGAGAACTCTTTTTTGTGCGGCAACGGGCAGCTTCGGCTGGCCGTGTGGGTGCTGTTAGATTTGCTGACATGTCAGAATAATATTTATTATGCGGGCGACTACGATCCGGAAGGGCTGATGATTGCCCAGAAACTAAAGGATCGATATGGAAGCCGCATCTGCTTCTGGAACTACAAAGAAGAGTATTACAAG